>DASTSF010000021.1:0-13125 GCA_035760825.1 Bacteroidia bacterium | reverse complement strand
TCCCGTAATGCACATTCCCACATGCCTCGGCGCGGTGATCGTTACGTACAACCTTCCCGACAACCCGAAGCTGAAAATGGCGCCGGACGTGGTCGCTGATATTTTCCTCGGCAAGATCACCAAGTGGAACGATGCGCGCATCAAAGCGGATAATCCCGACGCGAAACTTCCGTCCATGGACATCACCGTGGTACACCGTTCAGACGGAAGCGGAACGACTTACGTGTTCTCCGATTACCTCAGCAAAGTAAGCCCGAGCTGGGCCACGAAACCCGGCAAAGGAAAATCGCTCGACTGGCCCGTGGGCATCGGTGCGAAAGGGAACGAAGGTGTTGGCGGAATGGTGAAGCAGACGCCCGGCAGCATCGGTTACGTAGAACTCGCTTATGTGCTCCAGAACCAGATGACTGGCGCCAGCATCAGGAACAAATCCGGCAACTTCGTCGACGCTAACCTGAATTCCATTTCAGCGGCAGCGAACGTGACAATGCCCGATGATTTCCGCGTGTCGCTTACCGATACGGATGCACCCGACGGCTACCCGATCTCCAGCTTCACCTACCTGCTTGTTTACACGAACCAGTCGTACGACAACCGCTCACAGGCGCAGGCAAAAGGCACGATCGACCTCATCACCTGGATGATCCACGACGGTCAGCAATTCGCATCGCCGCTGCAGTACGCTCCGCTTCCGGCAAGCGTGGTTACTTCGGTAGACGCAGCCATGAAGAAAATTACGTTTGATAATAAACCGTTGTTGTAATATCAGCGTAATGTTTGGTTAACCTGGTTTTACTTGTTTTGATCAAAGCGAACTGCCGTAATCCGGCGGCTCGCTTTGGTCGTTAAAATACACGGATGGAATTACTTTCTTTAAAAAGCACGAACAGGAAAATATGGCTCGAGCGGGTCTTCCGGAGAACGCTTCTTTCGCAGGCGATCTTTTTCGTCGTTTTGCTGCTCGCGATCGGCGTCACGCTGGTCATGCATTCCCTGCCTTCCATCAAAGCGCTGGGATTCGGTTTTGTTTATGGCAAGGACTGGGATCCGGTTTCCGACGAATACGGCGCGCTGCCTTTTCTTATCGGAACGCTCATCACCTCCTTTCTCGCGTTGCTTATTTCCGTACCGTTCTCCCTCGCGATCGGGCTTTTTCTCGGTGAATATTTCCCGAAAGGTCCCGTTTCCGCGGTGGTGAAGAACATGTTCGAACTGCTGGCCGGTATTCCTTCAGTCATTTACGGCTTCTGGGGAATTTTCGTGCTGGTTCCCATCATGCGCGACATCGAAATGAAGGCGCACGTGCCGCCGGTCGGCGTGGGAATTCTCACCGCATCGCTCATCCTTTCCATCATGGTCATGCCTTATTCCGCTTCGCTGATCCGCCAGGTGATCACGATGGTTCCTTCCAACCTGAAGGAAGCCGCCTATTCGCTCGGCGCAACGAAATTCGAAGTGATCCGGAAAGTCGTTCTTCCGAATATCCGCTCGGGACTTTTCGCAGGCGTGCTGCTTTCGCTGGGCCGTGCACTGGGCGAAACGATGGCCGTAACGATGCTCATCGGGAACACGCACATCATTCCCACCGGTATTTTCAGCACGGGAAATACGATGGCCAGTGTCATCGCGAACGAATTCACCGAAGCCACGGGCGATGTTTATTTTTCAACGCTCATTGAAATGGGATTGCTCCTGTTCATCGTAACGACCATCATCAACATGATCGGAAGAAGGATCATTAAACGTTTTTCAAATGGATAAGGCGCTTCGCTTCCGTAATTTCAAAAGTCTTTTCTTCAAAGGACTCGTCATTGCGCTGACCGCGCTGGCTACTGTTCCGCTCCTGCTCATCCTGTTCTACATTTTCCGCCAGGGAATTTCCGCCATCAGCTGGAGCTTCCTTACGGATCTTCCGAAACCGGTCGGTGAAACGGGCGGCGGCGTGTTCAACGCGCTCATCGGGACGCTGCTCATCATTCTCATCGCGGCCATCCTCGCCATCCCGTTCGGCATCAGCATCGCGGTTTACCTCAAGGAAAACCCGAAAACGAAGATCGCTTACTGGACCAGCCTCTGCGTCGACGTGCTGCAGGGCATTCCTTCCATCGTCATCGGCATCGTCATTTATCTCTGGGTGGTGAAACCGATGGGCGGATTTTCCGCCGTGTCCGGCAGCATCGCGCTTGCGTTCATGATGCTTCCCTCCATCATCCGTTCTGCCGAAGAAACGCTCAAGCTCATTCCCGAATCGCTGAAAGAAGCTTCGCTTGCGCTTGGCGTGCCGTATTACCGCACCATGCTCCGCGTAATTCTTCCCGCAGGACTGAGCGGCATCATGAACGGCGTGATCCTCGGCGTGGCGCGCATTGCGGGAGAAACCGCACCGCTGCTTTTCACTGCGTTCGGCAACCCGTTCACGAATTACAACCTCATGAAACCCATGGAAACGCTGCCGCACATCATTTTCAACTATGCAACGAGCCCGTATGAAGACTGGCACCGGCTGGCCTGGGGAGCATCCTTTGTGCTGATATCATTTATACTTGTGCTGAATATCCTAACGAAAATCGCTGAAAGAAAATGGAAGGTACAATTCTGAATAAAGACACACAGGGCGTTTCTGCCGCGCAGGACCGCACTACCGGCAAACCAGCGGGAAATGACGTCATTCTGAAAGCGGAAAATTTCGATGCCTATTTCGGCGCCAACCAGGTGCTGAAAAAAGTGAACGTTGAATTTTTCCGCAACAAGGTTACCGCGGTGATGGGGCCTTCCGGCTGCGGGAAAACAACTTTCATCCGCTGCATCAACCGTATGCACGAGCTGACACCGGAAACGAAAGTGGACGGGCAGCTGATGCTCGACGGGGAAGAGATCCACCGCATGAACCCGATCGTGCTGCGGCGCAAAGTGGGAATGGTCTTCCAGCGCCCGAACCCGTTCCCGACGATGAGCATTTATGAAAATGTGATCGCGGGATACATCCTCAACGGCATCCGCCTTCCGCGCCAGGAAAAAGACCGCATCGTGGAAGAATCGCTCACGCGCGCCGCGCTCTGGAACGAAGTAAAGGACAACCTGCACAAGAAAGGGACGTTCCTTTCCGGCGGACAGCAGCAGCGTCTCTGCATCGCACGCGCCATCGCCATGAAACCGGAAGTGCTCCTGCTCGATGAAGCCACTTCAGCGCTCGACCCGATCTCCACCGCGAAGATCGAAGAGCTGATCTGGGACCTCCGCGAAAAATACACGATCATCACCGTCACGCACAACATGCAGCAGGCCGGGCGCGTAAGCGAGCACACGGCCTTTTTCTACCTCGGCGAGCTGATCGAATTCGGGCTGACAAAAGAGATTTTCACGAATCCTAAAAACCCGAAAACACAGAATTACATTACGGGACGTTTCGGGTAGTCGTTTTACGAAACCGGCAAATGGAAAATATTTTCCCCGACCTTTACGACGCAGATTTTTTGAAAACTCTCCGGGTCATGTGGCCCGATCCAACCGCTATGTCACACCTCGATACCGAAATCCACCTGCTCAAGGAAGAACTGATCGAAATGCACCGCATGGTGCGCTCACAGCTTTCAAAATGCAAAACCGCCCTCGTGAAGTTCGACACGGACATGGCGAAGGAAGTGCTCGTCAATGAACGGCGCGTGAACGCACTCGAGCTGAAGATCGACCGCGACTGCGAGAACATTCTCGCCCTGCTCAATCCCGTGGCCGTCGACCTGCGCTTCATCCTCGCCGCGCTGAAGATCAACTCCAACATGGAACGCATCGGCGACAACGCGGAGGGCATTGCGCGTTATGTACTCGACGTCACCACGCCGTTCGACCAGCAGATGCTCGCCGATTACGAAGTGGAAAAAATGTACCAGGTGGCCGTATCCATGATCGACGACGCGCTCGAAGCGCTGATCACCGAAGACACTTCCCTCGCACGGAAGGTTTTCCTGAAAGACGACATCCTCGATTCCATCAACAGCAAAGCCACCGGCATCACGCTGCGTTACATCCGGGAGAACCGCGGCGATTCACTGCATTTCCTCAACGTGCTTTCCATTATCCGCAAGCTGGAGCGCGTGGGCGACCAGACGAAAAACGTGGCCGAAGAGATCATCTTCTACATTGAAGCGAAAGTGCTCAAGCACGGGTCCAAGATCTGAAAAAACATTTTCCTGCTCCTTTTTAAAGTTCCGGCCGCAACCGGAACTTTTTGTTTTTCAATGTTTTATGACCGAACCGGGAAGCTGGTAACAATTTCTTAACATTGGCTTCCGCCACCCTGGCCTACATTTGCCGCCGGTCAACCAAACTGGTAACATTAAATTAACATGAGATTAGACGGCTTCCTCCAGTTCCTTGTGCCCAAGGACAAGAAATTTTTCCCGCTTTTCGAACAGGCCAGCGAGAACCTCGTGAAAACATCGAACGTGCTGCTGGAGCTGGTCAGCACGAACGACGTGCAGAAACGAAAAGAGCTTATCCGCGAGGTGGAGCACCTCGAGCACCTGGGCGACAACATCACCCATCTCATCTTCAACGAGCTCGGCACGAATTTCATCACGCCGTTCGACCGCGAAGACATCCACGCGCTGGCCAGCGCAATCGACGACGTGCTTGATTTCATTCACGGCACGGCGAAGCGCATCGACCTCTACCGTATCGAAGAGATGACGGAGCCGATGATCAAGCTTTCCGAGCTGGTCCTGAAAGGTTCTGTAGAACTCAACGTGGCCGTGCGCCAGCTGCGCAACCTGAAAGACATCAACATCATCAAGGAAGCCTGCGTGAAGGTGAACAGCTTTGAAAATATCGCGGACGAAGTGTTCAATAACGGGATCGCGCGTCTCTTCGAAGAAGAACAAGATGCGGTGAAGATCATCAAGATCAAAGAGATCCTTTCCGCCCTGGAAACAGCGACCGACAAATGCGAGGACGCAGCCAACGTCATCCAGTCCATCATCATCAAAACCACCTGACGCGCACGTATGCTGCTCCTTATTTTCATCACCATTTTCATTGCGCTGATCTTTGATTTCGTCAACGGCATGAACGATGCGGCGAACTCCATCGCCACGATCGTTTCCACGCGCATCCTTTCGCCGCGCATCGCCGTTCTCTGGGCCGCCTTCTTCAATTTCGTCGCGCTCTTCATTTTCGGCACCAAGGTGGCGGGAACTGTCGGCAGCGGCATCGTGCACACGGAAATTCTCCAGGACGGCAAAGGCGTTTACATGATCATGTCGGCGCTCCTCGGCGCCATCATCTGGGCTTATTTTTTCTGTGCACGCTTTGGAATTCCCGTCAGCTCCTCGCATTCGCTCATCGGCGGACTCATGGGCGCCGCAGTGATCAAAGGCGGGTTCGGTTCGCTCGTGCTCGGTTCCGGCGCCGGGTTTTTCGGAACGAAAATTTTCATCACCCTGCTTTTCATCGTTTGCGCGCCGGTGATCGGTCTCATCATCGGCTATTTCATCATGGTCATTACGATGTGGATCGCGAAAGGATTTCACCCGGCAAAAACAGACCGCGTCTTCCGCGTGGGGCAGCTCATGTCTTCCGCTGCGTTCAGCATCGGTCACGGCGGCAACGACGCGCAGAAAACCATGGGCATCATCGCGATGCTGCTGTACAGCGCGAAGGACGTGCCGTTCGTGCACGAATATCTTTATACGTTCAGCAACCTCGAAAAAGGGAAATTCCCCGTTCCGCACTGGGTGGAAATTCTTGCGCTGAGCGTGATCGCGCTGGGGACATTTTCAGGCGGCATGAAGATCGTGAAGACCATGGGCATGAAGCTGACGCACCTGAAACCGATCGGCGGATTCAGCGCGGAAGTGGGCGGAGCCGCCACGCTGTTCACCGCCACCGCGATGGGCATTCCGGTCAGCACGACGCAGACGATCGCAGGTTCCATCATGGGCGTGGGAACGACGCGAAGATTTTCCGCCGTACGCTGGGGCGTTGCCGGGAACATCATCCTCACCTGGATCCTGACGATCCCCATGTCTGCCGTCCTCGGTGCGCTCGTTTATTGGGTGATGTCGTTTTTCATCTGAAGTCCGCGAATATTCTGAACTTCGCGGCATGACCGGGCACCGGCTCCAGGACCACATTTTCACTGTTGACGAAACCAGTTTCACGGCGCTTGCGCTGGAGATCTTCCGTTTCCAGCTCGCGCACAACCCCGTCTACGCTGCATTTTCAAAAGGCCTCGGCAAAAACCGGGATAACGTGAATTCAACCGGGGAAATTCCGTTTCTCCCTGTCGAGCTCTTCAAATCACACCGCATTTATTCTGCGGAAAAAGATCCGCAAATCGTTTTTACCAGCAGCGGAACCACCGGCAGCGTCACATCGCGTCACGAGGTTGCGGACGTTTCGCTTTACGAAAAAAGCTTTCTCGCCGGTTTTGAAAAATTTTACGGTCCGCCCGGCGAATGGACGATCCTCGCGCTGCTTCCTTCTTACCTGGAGCGGGAAGGCTCCTCGCTCGTGTACATGGCCGATCGTCTTATCCGCGAAAGCAAAAGCGAAGACAGCGGATTTTACCTGCACAATTACAAAGAGCTTTCCGGAAAATTATCACTGCTGAACAGGCAGAAGAAAAAAACATTGCTGCTCGGCGTAACGTACGCGCTGCTCGATCTCGCCGAACAATTCCCGCAACCGCTGGAAAACATAACGATCATGGAAACCGGCGGAATGAAAGGGAAACGAAAGGAAATGGTGCGCGAAGAAGTACACGCCATCCTCGAAGAAAGCTTTCACGTAAAAAACATTCACTCGGAATACGGGATGACCGAGCTGCTTTCGCAGGCGTATTCTTCCGGCGGCGGAATTTTCCGCACACCGCCGTGGATGAAAATCCTCATCCGGGAAATGAATGACCCGCTTTCATTTTGCGGCAGCGGCAGAACGGGCGGTGTAAATATCATCGACCTGGCGAATCTTTACAGCTGCAGCTTCATCGCCACATCGGACCTCGGGAAAATTCACGGGAACAACAGCTTCGAAATTCTCGGCCGCTTCGATTTCAGCGATGTGCGCGGCTGCAACCTGATGGTGGAGTGATGCATCCTTCGTAATTTCAATTCATGAAAAAAGGGTTTCCGTTCATCCTTGCCGCCTTTTTTTTGCTTTCATTTACGCCCACGGTCACGCTTTCGCACGATGAAACGCTGCTGAAGAAATACTGCACCTTCTCGCGTTACACGCAGTTCATGAACGCGGATTCTTTTTCTTCCGTTTATCCCCCTCACATTTTCGACAACCGTCGTGTGATCGCGTGCGGTGAATCATCCCACGGTTCGCACGAGAACCAGCTGATCAAAACGGCGATGTTCCGTTACCTCGCGGAAAAAGAGAACGTACGCGTGTTCATTCTCGAAGCCAGCTATGCTGAGGTGATGACCGTGAACGACTACATCCATGGAAAAGAAATTCCGCCGGACAGCGCGATGCATTCGACGAGCTTCTGGGTGTGGCGCACACAGGAGATCCGGGACCTCATCGAGTGGATGCGGAACTTCAACAAAGGAAAAACTGCCGCGCAGCAGCTTTATTTCCTCGGCATGGATATGCAGGAAATACGATCGGCGGCCAAACGTTCACTGGAGTTTTTTACGCTTTATGACCCTTCCGGCAGCTCAAAAGCAAAAACGCTGCTGCAGCCGTTTACGACGGATACTTTCTACCGCATAATGCGCTTTCCGGCAGAAAAAAAACAGCAGCGCATGAAAAACCTCGCCTCGGTCGACAGCCTGGCTGCGCTTGTTCCGGTACCGGCAGATCCTGCGGCGAAAGAAGATTTTCTTCTTGCGCTTCACGAGATCTCCGTCCTTCGCCAGTCCTTTCAGTTCTCCGCCTTCCTGGGCCCGCGCGGTTTCGTCGAGCGGGACAGCGCAATGGCGGAAAATGTAAAATGGATCGCTGGGAACATTTCACCCGGGCACCCGGTTTTCGTCTGCGCGCACAACGAGCACGTGGCCGTGAAGCGATACAACTTCATGAAAAAATACCCGTACGCTTCTACGGGTGCGCTGCTGCGCGATTTTTTCGGTGACGCGTACTACAGCATCGGTGTTGATTTTACCACCGGCTCTTTCAATGCGCTGACGTTTCCGGGAAGAAAGTCGCTGAAAAACCTGCGGGACATTGCCACGGGAAAAGCAATGTTCGAAGGACCCATGCCGTGCAACTTTGAAAAAAAATTCCGCCACACGCTGTTCTTCCATGTCGCGAAGTACAATTCATGGATGACATGGGTCAATTGCGACGCAGCGAAAAACGATCCCGCGCTGATGAAAAGCAAGCTGCTCCGGAAAGAAAATGTCATCCACAGCATTGGCGCAGGCTTCCTGTGGGAAAGCGCCTGTCTTGCCGCCACGGAATTCGGGAAAGAATTCGATTCGTTCCTCTTCTTCAAACGCTCGACGCCATCCTGGATATTGCACGACCCCCTGTGACCTCCTGCTTTCACGCAGCGCGGTTCTTCAACCGGAAATCCATTGTTTTCCGCCACCTGTAGAATTTCCCCGGTTACGCTTTTCCTTCCTTCGTATCATTATACAAATGAAACGCCTCGTTTACTTTTTTCCCTTGTTCTGCGTGCTGCTTTCTTCGTGCAGGAAGCAGGACACGACCGTGAAGATCGCCTACGACATCAAGGAACTTTCCTCCGATAATCCTTCGTACACGATCACTTATACATCCGACAAAAGCGGGAATTCGAAACAGGTAAGCACGTCGGATCCGCTGTGGAATTCCGGTTACATCGAGCTGCCGAAAGGAGAATATGTTTCACTGCGTGTCGACTGCAGCGCGCCTTTGTATGAATTCCGGATTTCCATTTACCAGGAAGGTGTTTCCGTGCAGGAAACCGAGCTGTTCAATCCGCGCGGCAGCGCTTCGGTCAGTTTTACTACGGGCAACTGAACGGAGAAATTGCCAGGCACCGAACCCGGAACCTGAAGCAATTCAAGTTTAAAGTTGAAAAGTTGACGAGTCAAAAACCACGAAGAACACGAAGCTTTTCACAAAGTGCACAAAGGAAAACGAAGACAATTCAGTTTCAAGGTTAAAAAGTTGACAAGCTAAAAACCACGAAGAACACGAAGCTTTTCACAAAGTGCACAAAGGAAAACGAAGACAATTCAGTTTCAAGGTTGAAAAGTTGACAAGCTAAAAACCACGAAGAACACGAAGCTTTTCACACAGCGCACGGAGGAAAACGAAGACAATTCAGTTTCAAGGTTGAAAAGTTGACGAGTCATAAACCACGAAGAACACGAAGCTTTTCACAAAGTGCACAAAGGGAAACAACCGTCGGCAAACGGAAAAACGTTACGGCACCTGGCCCGGCCTTAAGCGGGGCGTCCCTCAAAACCCGAACACATCACGCGCACGCGCCAGCACTGGCGTCGCGATCGTTCGCGCCTTGTCCTCGCCTTTTTTCAGCTCTGCATCGAGCGCGCCTTTGTCGTTCATAAAATGCGCGTAAGCTTCCCGCTCGTTCCTGAACCGGTCGAGGATCAGCTCAAGCAACGCCGTTTTTGCGTGGCCGTAGCCGAAATTTCCTGCGAGGTATTTTTTCCGGAGCTCTTCCGTCTGTTCATTTGTTCCCAGCAGTTTATACAGCGCGAACACATTGTCCGTATCCGGGTTTTTCGGCGCCTCGAGCGGTGTTGAATCCGTCACGATGCTCATCACCACTTTCTTCAGCTCTTTTTCAGGAAGGAAAATATTGATGAAGTTGTTGTACGATTTGCTCATCTTTCTTCCGTCCGTACCCGGCACCACCATCACCTGCTCGTCGATCTGCACATCGGGCACAACGAAAATATCCTTCTGGTAATGATGGTTGATCTTCTCCGCAATGTCACGCGTGAATTCCACGTGCTGCTTCTGGTCTTTTCCCACGGGAACGATGTTCGTATCGTACAGCAGGATATCCGCCGCCATGAGCACAGGGTAAGTGAAAAGTCCCGCGTTCACGTCGCTGAGATTGTCCGCCTTGTCTTTGAACGAATGCGCCAGTTGCAGGCGATGATACGACATGAAGCAGCTCAGGTACCACGTAAGCTCGCACACTTCGGGCACGTCGCTCTGGCGGAAGAGGATGTTTTTGTCCGTATCGAACCCGAACGCGAGCCATGTCGCCGCCACCGCGTGCGAGCTTTCCCTGCGGAACTGCGCGTCTTTTATGGTGGTGAGCGAATGAAGATCCGCGATGAAGTAAATGCCGCTGTTGCCGCCTTCCTTTGAAAGCTTTATCGCGGGCAGGATGGCGCCGAGAAGATTCCCGAGATGGGGAATATTGCTGCTCTGGATGCCGGTAAGGATTCGTGCCATGCCGAATGAAAATTGATTGTTGAAGGAAAGGACACGAATATACGGAGGATGGGAATTATGCCCCGCCGCCCGGCGCGATAAACGTTCTTAATCGCGATAGCCTTACCTTTGCTCAATGCGGCATGTCTTCGGGATGATCCCCCGTGCATTGTGGAAAATATTCTTCATCCTGAATTTCGTTGTTGGTCTCGTGCTGCTGTATCCCTTCTTTTTCTTTCTTATTTCCGTGCGGAAAAATTACGGGGCGGCTTTCCGCCTGATGCGTTTCCATGCACGATGGGTGCTGCACGTTCCCGGTATCTTCCTGCGCGTCCGGGCGGAAATTCCGCTGGAGGAGTTGCCCGGCCGCTGCGTGTTCGTCGCCAATCACTCGTCTTACCTCGACATCGTCATCAGCTATTGCGTCATTCCCAAATTCTTCGTGTACATGGGAAAGGCGGAGATCGACAAAGCGCCGTTGCTGCGCATTTTTTTCCGGGAAGAAAAGGACGGGCATTCCGGCATGAACATTTATGTCGACCGGAAAACGCGGACCGGATCGTATGCTGCATTCCAGGAAGCAGGAATGAAGCTGCGGCAGGGCCAGAGCGTTTTTCTCTACCCCGAGGGAACGATCGAGCCCCGCGGCAACCTGAAACCATTTAAGAACGGCGCGTTCAGGCTCGCCATCGAAAACCAGGTGCCCGTTGTCCCTGTAACCTTCCGCAACAACTGGAAGCTGCTGCAGAACGGCGGTTTCCTCAAAGCCTACGGCCGCCCCGGCATCGCCGGCGTGATCATCCACAAACCTGTTCCGACAGCAGGTCTCACTGAGGAAGATTTGGTAAATTTGCGTCACAGCGTACGCGACATTATCGCCCGCGCGCTGAAAGAAAAATGAAAGTCGACAGCAAAACGATCAACGACATTGCGCACCTCGCCCGCCTCGAATTCAGCCGGGAGGATGAAGCGAAAATGATCAGCGACATGAACCGCATGATCGGCTTCGTTGAAAAGCTCAACGAGCTCGATACGCAGAACACGGAGCCGCTCATTTACATGACCGATGAAGTGAACCACCTGCGCGAGGATGTGGCAAAAGAGCCGCTTCCGCAAAAAGAAGTGCTGATGAACGCCCCCAAACACGATTCGGATTATTTCAAAGTGCCGAAAGTCGTTGAGAAAAAATAACAAAGCAGACCGCCCGGAGCGGTCTTTTTTATTGATAAGGGCATGTTTTTTGAATTCTCTCCCCGGCTGAACTAAACCATGAAGCGCAGGATGCGTCAAATCAAAAACTGAATACCATGAAACTTCGTCATTTAATTCCCGTTCTCATCCTGTGTGCAGGCATACAGGTGAACGCGTTCGCTGACGACACAGAAGATTCCCTCGGTCTTCCCGGCGACAACCTCGACCTGTACGGTGTGCTCGATCTGTACAAGCAGGCCGCCAGCATGGAAGATTTCGAAAAAGCGCTCAACAATCCCGACAACCAGGTCAATAATCTCGACCTCAACAACGACGGCAATGTGGATTATCTCCGCGTAGTGGACAATGTCGACGGGGATGCGCACGCGATCGTTATCCAGGACCCTGTGAGTGATAACGAATCGCAGGACGTAGCGGCGATCGAGATCGAGAAAAAAGGCGACGGTGTGGCCAACCTGCAGATCGTGGGTGATGAAGAATTATACGGCACCAATTATATCGTTGAGCCTTCGGAAGACAATAATCTTTCTTCCCCTTCCGACGCGAAATTCAGCAACTTCCGGCCGACAGTGGTCATCGTGAACGTGTGGGCATGGCCCTGTGTACGTTTCATTTATGCGCCGGCGTATGTTGTCTGGATCTCGCCATGGAGATGGGCGTATTATCCCGTGTGGTACCACCCGTGGCACCCGGTGGCATGGCGCGTCCACCACGGGTGGGTAGTGCGTTATCACCACCCGTATTATCACTGCGTGCATGAATGCCGCATGACGCACGCGCACCAGGTTTACTATGGTCACCGCACGACTTCGGCCGCGGTTCATCGCCAGTACCAGCAGATGCATGCGCAAAATGCAGGCAGAAGCGCAGGCCGTGCAAATGCCGCTTCCAGCGCAAAAACATCCTCTGCACCGCGCGATCACGGATCGGGGAATCCCAGCGGGAAAACCAGCAGCCCGAATCACAGTCCGCAAAGTAAAGGCGGACAGGGCGGACATTCTTCGCAGGGCCACGGCACGGGAAAAACCGGCGGTCCGCAAAACAAAGGCCAGCACGGCGGACACTCCGCATCCGGGCATGCGGGCGGCGGTCATCAGGGCGGTGGCCCGAAGGGCGGCAAAGGCGGTGGCGGCGGAAGGCACGGCGGACGCTGAGCACAAATTCAAATTTCAGAACCGGGATCTTCCCGGTTTTTTTGTGATCTCTCACTCTTTTCTGTGACCTGCATCACTTCGTACCAGCACACCCCGGAATAATTTTGGGGTCATGAAAGGAATACAGATCATAAAATTTATGGTGATGTGCGCAGCGAGTGCAACAGTCATCATGATCTCGGTGATCGTTATCCGGGTTGTCCACCTTTAAAAACTTTACTATGAAAACGAATATGGGAAATGCAGACCGGATCATCCGTGTGGTGATCGCTGCGTTGTTTGCTGTGCTGTTCTTTACGGGAACAGTTACCGGGGGCGCCGGGATTGCGCTGCTGGTTGTCGCCGGCGTGTTTATGCTTACCTCCATCGTCGGATTTTGTCCGCTGTACCTGCCCTTCGGTATTTCCACGTGCAG
>DASTSF010000020.1:0-6989 GCA_035760825.1 Bacteroidia bacterium | reverse complement strand
CACGGAAGGATTCGAATACAACTACCCTGCAGCCCAGCTCGTCCCGGCTGAACCTGTGAGGACAGAGCCCGCAAAAAAACAGGAAGAAACTGCGCCTGCGGAAAAGAACCTCTCCGTTTCCGTTCCCGCCAATACGCGCTTCCCCGACGGCATCTTCCTCGCATTCGTGCCGCTCAACCAGCATTTCCCGTCAGCATCCGAACTGGAATTCCGCATCATCAATCATTCCGATTACGATGTTTACTACACCATCTCTGTCAAAAACGGAAACTCGTGGATCTGCGTTGAATCCGGTGCGCTGCGCCCGCACGCTGAACGCGCAGTCGATACGCTGACACCGCAGCAGGCGGATGAATGGGGACAGGTAAAGACTGACGTGCTTTTTTTCAGTGGCGACGATTATGTGCATGTCCCGCCGGTCAGCCACGTAACGAAATTCAAAGGCGTGAAATTTTTCCGCGACAGCATTTACAACGAACATGCGCTCACCGGGAAGAAGTCGTGGGTGACGGAAGTTTTTCTTTTTGACGATGAACGCGCGGAAGAAGAAGATGCACCGAAGCTGACGAACGAGGACATCCGCAGGATGATGCTTGAAAAAGAAAAGAATTTCAAAGGCACGAAGACGTCGGTGCCCCACCTGAAAAACCAGGTGCTGGAAAAAGAGGTAGACCTCCACATTGAGGAGCTACTCGACAACTGGGCGGGCATGACGAACGCACAGCTCATCGATGTCCAGCTTCGCAAAATGCAGAAAGAGCTCGATGCTGCGATAGCCGCGCACCTGCAGCGCATCATTTTCATTCATGGCGTCGGTAATGGGAGACTGAAGCAGGAAGTAAGGAAGATCCTGTCGACGTATAAAAACGTCCGCTTCCACGACGCCTCTTTCCAGCGGTACGGTTTCGGCGCCACGGAAGCCGAAATATTCTGAGCCCCCTTTGTTTTCGTAACTTTGTTCCTGCAGACTGGCCTGTCGCTGTTGTTCAATGGGATTTTTTGAAGGTTCGCCTTCACGGGAATTCCGGCGGATGATGGAGGAAAGTCCGGGCAACACAGGGTGGTCCGCTTCCTAACGGGAAGACGCCGGCAGCAATGCGGGCGATGGAAAGTGCCACAGAAACAAAACCGCCGCGCCTCCGGGCGTGGTAAGGGTGAAAACGTGCGGTAAGAGCGCACGCCGTAGCTGGCGACAGTTACGCGGGGTAAACCCCGGGCGTTGAAAAACCAAATAAGTTCCGAAACTGCGGCGGCCCGTCGCATGGCGGGGGAAACTTCGCCGGTCGGAACGGGTAGGTTGCTGGAGCGTAACGGCGACGTTGCGCCAAGAGAAATGACAGGCACCGGAAGCGATTCGTTCGCTGAAGGGGACAGAACCCGGCTTACAGGTCTGCGCTTTATGACAACAGGGGCGGCTCCGAAAGGATGCCGCCCCTGTCCTTAATGACACAGCGCAGGACGAATTTTTTCTTCTTCATCCTGCGTTATTAATTCTGAAAGATCACAGGACTTTCCCGTCTTTGATCGTCAGCTTACGGTCGGCCATGGAAGCCAGCTCTTCGTTGTGCGTGACGATGACGAATGTCTGCCCGAGATCTTTCCGCAGCCGGAAAAACAATTCGTGCAGGTGTTTTGAATTGACCGAATCGAGGTTGCCCGAAGGTTCGTCCGCGAAAATGACGGAAGGTTTGTTGATCATCGCGCGCGCAACGGCCACCCGCTGCTGCTCTCCACCGGAAAGTTCCGAAGGCTTGTGCTTCAGCCGGTCGCCGAGACCGAACATATCCAGCAGCTGCTTCGCGTTTTCTTCCGCCTGCTTTCTTGGTGTTTTGGCGATGAACGCGGGGATGCACACATTTTCCAGCGCGGTGAATTCCGGGAGAAGGTGGTGGAACTGGAAAACGAAACCGATGCTTTTGTTCCGGAAGATCGCCGCGGCTTTCTGGTTCATCCCGGACAGTTCCTGCCCGTCGATCATCAGCCTTCCGCCGTCGGGTTTGTCGAGCGTTCCCAGGATCGTGAGCAGCGTCGTCTTTCCCGCACCGGATGCGCCGACGATGGAAACCACTTCGCTCTTCCGTATCGAAAGGTCGATTCCTTTCAGCACCTGCAGCGATCCGTACGACTTCGTGATTTGCTCGGCAATGATCAGTTCCATGCGGCAAAGATAAGGCTTCGCGTCATTGCCGCCGGGTCTGTGCAGTTCGTTGCGCTGTCAGCTGCGATCATTTCATGTTTTCCAGGCCCTGGCATTGATCGCAGCTGCGATAATCGCGGTATTTATCGCAAAAAATAACTGTATCGTGCCTGCGCGAGCAAAGATGGAAAGATGGCGCATCCACATTGCCTTGCTCTTCGCCCTCAAAATAAACACGCTGTTTGTCCTTCATGCAACCGATGTAGACACGACCGTCCGGCAGCGAATCGGCATCGACGATCACCAGCGAGGACGGATCCAGGTCGAGCGCCTCGTTGTCGGAATAAACGTGGTGTTTGTCTTTGGCGTTCCGGTAGCCCATAACCGTAAACGAGTTGCGATCGGCGCTGTCGAGCAGGAAAATGTGATCGCCTTCAGCCATGTGGAAATGTTCGAAAACGTGAAAGCTGTCTTCTGCGTAAATGCCATACGCATCAATGTCGTGGAACGTCGCCGGATCCACTTCATTCACTTTCCGGAAATAGGGCCGTGTATCGTAATGTTCTCCCCGGATATCGTCGGCCCGTGTAAGAATGTAAAAAGCCCCGTCTTTCCCGCGGTAAAAACCGTTCGCGGCCGGTACATAGTTTTTATAGTCAGCCGGCAGTCCGGTGGAGGAATCGTTTTTCCTCCCGCCCGGACGAGGTTCTTTTTCTCCTGCCTGCGTTCCACAAGATGTAATAAAGGAAAGCAGAGTTGCGCAGCAGATAAAACGGACAGCCTGGTGGACGTGCTTCATCTGTTACAAAGTATCGCATTGCGCCTGCCCGCAACCGCAGCGTATCGAGTCGACCGGCTCTTCCGTTTTCAGCGAATGAAGAACAAAGGCGCTGATCGCTCCCGTACTTTTCCTGTCATACGCGCAGGACGCATTCATCCAGAAAATCGTTTTCCCCGAAAGCAGCACGTAATCGTTCTCGTAGGTAAGTCCCGGCGTCATGTCGCCGAACGCTTTGTTCATGCCGGTAATTTTTTTCAGGCGGCTGAATGCATTCATCGCGTCGATGATGAACGGATAGGTGAGCGTGATGACGGAAAAGGAAAAGTCCTTGTTCCCCCCGGGTTCAAACACGAAAAATTTTTCCTGCTTCGCATTTCCTGCCGGGTTGACGGCCTCCAGCATATCCGTGCGGTAGAACTGCACGCTGCTTCCCGTGTCATGCTGCAGGGAAAGATGTACGCTCCGTCCCGAAGTTTTCGTCCAAAACGAATCGGCCAGCTGGCAAAGCTTATGCACGTCGAGCACGGATGATGTGTCCTGTGCGGAGGCAGGAGTGTTTTTGTTTTTTGAAGCAGGAACAACTACCGTATCAGCTGTGTTTTTTATTCCCGGCGGGGAAGAAGTGCTGCATGAAAAAAAGAAAAGGCTGGTGATGAAACAAAAGATAGCCGGAAAATAGTTCATACACACAGGCGGTGGAGTTGCGAAACGCAAATTAGCGGAAATCACCGGATCAGCGGAAGTGCCCGGCCGAGGAAATGAAAGAATTCGCGCCAGTCCCATTCGCTGCCGGGAAAGCAGGTGTTGAACGCCGCGAACAACGCCTGGTTGTAATAGATGAAGAACAGGACGGAAACGAGGACGATGTTGCGCCTGAATTTCGGCAATGAACCGAAGCGTTCGAAAAGCAGTGCAAGAGGGAACATCAGCAGCGGCAGGTATTCCACGAAAGGACGCTTCCCGAAATTGCAGACGCCGAAAAAAGGATTGTGCCAGCTCGCGCATAAATAGCTGACGATGAAAAATGCAGCGAGGACAAGAACGCCGTTCGGTATTTTTTTTCGCACCATGTACACCGCGAAGACCAGCGGGACGAGCAGCAGGGGCGTATACGTGAAAAGCCCGCTCTGCGGCGAGAACCATACCGTAAGGAATGCCGGGTCGTTCCAGTTGGTGAATCCTTCTCCCTCGTACGACCAAACAACGTATTTCCCGAATGCGAATTTCCAGTAAATGACCTGCGGGAGCATGACGAGAAAGAAGATGACGAGAAAAGCGGTGATATTCCGGAAAGAAATAAAAAGAGAAAATTTCCGCTTCAGGTCGCCGGGGTTTTTCACATCCGTCAGCAATGCAAAAATTCCGAACAGGAAATTGGTGGGACGTATCAGTATCGCCAGCGAAAGCGAAACGGAAAAGAAAATGAAATGACTGAACGAATGGCTCAGCGTATATTCTTTCATGGCGTACAGCACGAAGCAGAACAGCGCGAAGGAATAGACATGGCTCATCAGGCTTTCATCAAGCGTGTAGTAATAAAGGTTGGTCCCGGCGAAAACCGCGAGCACGGCCAGGAACGAAGTGATCCGCCCGGTGTAATGATCAAGCCACCTGCGCAGAAAATACATTCCCGCCGTTACATAAAATGCTGCGCCGATATTGATGAAGAAAAGATAGAAATAGGAATACGGCGAAGTGCCCGGCGAAAAAATGCGCCCTGCGATCGCACCGAGAGCGTAGAACGGCGCATCGAGGATCGCGACTCCGCAGGTGAACTTTGTCACCACGCGGTTGCTCTGCCGGTCGAGATGAAAACCGTCGCCGTGATCGTGATCGAAATTCCCGGGATAAGCATCCGCATGAAATCCCATTCCGAAAGAAGCCGGCAGGTACATGTAATACCCGGCTTTGTCGGCGCAGAGCTCGCAGTTGTAATTGGAGACGAGGTGCTGGCGCAGGCAGGTGAGCCCGAGGATCACGCCGAAGAGGACGGGCCATACCGACCGTGAATTGTGATGGCCTGCTTCGAAAAAAAGCTGTACCCGTTTCTTCATTTTTTGCGAATGAAAATTAGCAAACCGGCGGTCAGAAAAAAACTCCGCGGAGAACCACGGAGTTTTTCGGTTGAAAACGGTTGCGGCAATTACGCGCTGACCGCCACCTGCGGTGCAGCCTCGAGGATCTCCCGCGTAACGCCGGAGGCGTACTGTTCGAAGTTCTGAACGAATTGACCGGCCAGCTTCGCGGCATTTGCATCGTACGCGCTCTTGTCGTGCCACGTGTCGCGCGGGTTCAGTATTTCGGATGGAACGCCGGGACAGGTAGTGGGATACGCGAGGTTGAAAACAGGCAGGGTTTTGAAATCCGCCTTGTCGAGCGAACCGTCCAGCGCAGCGGTGATCAGCGCGCGGGTGTAGGAAAGCTTGATCCTGCTTCCGGTGCCGTAGGCGCCGCCGGTCCATCCCGTGTTGACAAGCCACACGCGTATGCTGTTGTCGGCTTTCAGTTTTTTACCGAGAAGCTCCGCGTATTTTCCCGGGTGAAGCGGGAGGAACGCTTTGCCGAAGCAGGCGGAGAAAGTCGTCTGCGGTTCGGTGATGCCCATTTCCGTTCCGGCCACTTTTGCGGTATAACCGGAAATAAAATGATACATGGCATGCTCTGTCGTCAGCCGGGAAATAGGAGGAAGAATGCCGAACGCATCCGCAGTCAGCAGGAAAATGTTTTTGGGAACATTTCCTACGGAAGGCTCTATGGAATTCGAGATATGATCGATCGGGTAGGCAACACGCGTGTTCTCGGTTTTCGAGATGTCGTGGAAATTGACGCTGCGTGTGCCGGGTTTCAGCCCGATGTTTTCGAGGAGCGCACCGAACCTGATCGCATTCCAGATCTCCGGTTCTTTTTCTTTTGAAAGGTCGACGCATTTCGCGTAACAACCGCCTTCGAAATTGAAAACGGTATTGTCCGACCAGCCATGCTCGTCGTCGCCGATGAGCTTGCGTTTCGGATCTGCGGAAAGCGTCGTCTTGCCCGTTCCGGAAAGTCCGAAGAAAATAGCGGTATCGCCCTTGTCGCCGATGTTGGCGGAGCAGTGCATGGAAAGCACGCCTTTTTCCTGGGGAAGAAGGTAGTTCAGCAGCGTGAAGATCCCTTTCTTGATCTCGCCCGTGTAACCTGTTCCGCCGATGAGGATGATCCTGCGCGTAAAGTTGAGGATCGCGAAATTGTGCTGGCGCGTACCGTCCACTTTCGGGTCGGCTTTGAATCCCGGCGCACAGACGATGTGCCATTCGGGAAGGAAATTTTCGATCTCGTCTTCCGTCGGGCGGAGGAAAAGGTTGTTGGCAAACAGGTTCGACCACGGAAATTCAGTCACTACGCGGATGTTGAGCCTGTAGCGCGGATCGGCGCAGGCGTAGGAATCACGCACGTAGATCTCTTTTCCGCCGAGATAAGCTGTAACGCGGTTGTAAAGCAGATCGAATTTTTCAGGATCGAACTTGATGTTGATGTCTCCCCACCAGATCGTGTCTTTCGTGATCTCGTCGTAAACGCAGAATTTGTCTTTCGGCGAGCGGCCCGTGAATTCCCCCGTGTCGATGGCAAGAGCCCCGGTATCGCAGAGAAAACCTTCCCCGCGATCAATTGTTTCTTCTACAAGTTCGGCCGGCGACAGGTTCCAGTATACTGTATCTGCATTGCCAAGGCCAAGTTGGGCGATGTCGGCATGTTTGCCTTTTAACCCGAATTCGTTCATTGCTTATGCCTGTTTTTCGGGGAAGAAAAAAGCGTTATTCCACCCTTCTTCCCGGGTTAAGAAATAATGAATAAATGAGGAGCAAATTTACGGATTCGGCGTCAATGAAAACGCGCTTAGTTCTGCGGTGTGCCTTTACATTCGGCCCATTCGTCGACAAAGACTAAGTCGTTGTTTGCCAGCATGGTGCGAACGTCCCGGACGAAGATTTCCTGTTCTCTTGTTGATAACTCGTTGAGTTTTAAACAGTAGTTCGTTTCGCCTTCACGGCCCCAGTGGGTTTTCACGTAAGCCGGGTGCTTGGGGTAATC
>DASTSF010000019.1:0-3194 GCA_035760825.1 Bacteroidia bacterium | reverse complement strand
CGGCGGAACAGCTTTCTTTCGATGACGAAAAACGGCAAACGCTCTGCCGCGTTATCCGGCAACAATACACGTCTTCGGGAATTGATGTCCCGGCTGATCTTATTTCAGCGCTGGAAAAAAAGACTTCCGTTACCATAACGACCGGTCACCAGCTTTGCCTGTTCACGGGCCCGCTGTATTTTATTTATAAGATTCTTGCGGCGGTCCGCATCGCGCAGGAACAATCGCGGAAGCTGGGCAGGGAAGTGGTTCCCGTTTACTGGATGGCGTCGGAAGATCATGATTTCGATGAAATAGCTTCGGTGAATGTGTTCGGGAAAACGATCACATGGACAAAACCTGCGGAAGGCGCTGTCGGGCATTTGCGCACGGACCTGCTCGGTGAAGTCATGGCGCAGGTGAAAGCGGTGTGCGGTGAAAGCGAAAATGCAAAAGAGCTGCTTTCGGTTTTCGAAACGGCTTATGCGCCCGGACGTTCGCTCGCCGATGCGACACGGATCCTCGTGCATCGCCTTTTCGAAGGAAAAATACTTGTGCTCGACCCTGATGACGTTTCGCTGAAGAAGTATTTCGTCCCGCATTTTCATAAAGATATTTTTGAGAACACCTTCGCGGAAAACGTCCAGGCGTCGCTGGAAAAACTGAAGACCGCCGGCTTCGACGCACCGGTGAATCCGCGTGCCATCAATGTATTTTACCTCGGGAGTGATTTCCGCAGGCGCCTGGAAAAAACAGGCGGAAAATACATGGTCGACGGAACCGCGGTTTCGTTTACACCCGGAGAACTGGAGCAAGAGCTTGCCTCGCACCCGGAACGTTTTTCTCCGAACGTCGTGCTGCGCCCGCTGTACCAGCAGGTCATTCTTCCCAATATTTCCTACGTCGGTGGTCCCGCAGAAATTTCCTACTGGCTCGAATACAGGAGCATGTTCGAAGCTGCGCACGTTCATTTTCCTGTGCTGCAGCCGCGCTTTCACGCGCTGGTCATCGACAAAAATTCTGCATCGCGGATGGAAAAGCTCGGGATCACGGCGGAGCAGCTGTTCGCCGGTGCGGATGTGCTGGTGAAAAGATTCATCGCGGACAATGCCGGCGTTTCTGTAAGTCTTGAAAAAGAAAAAGAAAAACTCGCTGTGCTGTACGCTGAAATTGCTGCCGCTGTTGCAAAAACGGACGTCACGCTCAAGCAAAGCGCCGAAGCGGAGCTGCAGAAAGCATTGAAGGGATTGGAAACGCTCGAAGGAAAAATGATGCGCGCTGCGAAGCAAAAAGAGGAAACGAACCTCGCCCAGCTGCACAAGCTGCATGAAAAACTTTTCCCAGCCGGCGGGTTGCAGGAGCGTTACGACAATTTCATCCCGTTCTTCCTCGGGCAGGGTTACGCGTTTTTCAGGAAGATGGAGGAGGCGGTGGAATTTCCCGTCTCCGGCATCTGCATCGTTTTCCCGGATTAATCGCGGCTGCCGGAATAAAAGAACTGTTTCCTGGAATTTCTCGAGTGACCGATGAGCAGCATCTCGTCGGGAGTGAAACCCGTGGGGCGCGGTGAATTTTCCCTGGTGAGATTCCTGTTCTCGTTCTTCGGCTTGTTCTGTGCTGCGCGCTTCTGTATCTCGCTGTGAAGTTTGAGCTGGTCCATGGCCGGAAAGTTTTGGTGGAAGGAAATGGTTTGTTCAATCCAAATGTACTTCTGCAACATCCTTTCAATCTTACCGGCAAATGACACTTGTGTTAACCGGGAATCCCGTGATATTTCCAACGAATTGAGCGCCAAAACCCTGCAGGTTAAGGCTGCGTAAAGCGACCGGGGATTGTTTATTCGTGGAAAATAAATTCCACGCGGCGGTTTTTTGCATCGTCCGCACCCACGGGCCGGGAAGACCCATATCCTTTTGTCGTGATCCTGTATTCGGGAATTCCTTTCGAGATGAGGTAATCGGCAACGGATTTTGCACGCGCTTCCGAAAGTTTCTGGTTGGCGTCCTGCTTCCCCGTGAGGTCGGTGTGCCCGTCGATCTCGACTTTGAGCCAGGGTTTGTTTTTCATCTGCTGCACTACCTGGTCGAGGATCTTGTACGATTCCGGTCGCAGGGTCGCTTTGTTCAGGTCGAAATTGATCGTGCTCAGCACCAGTTTTTTCCCGGGCTCGAACAACGTCGAATCGAGCACGACCGTCATCTCGCGGACGTTCTTCGGTTTTGCGTTCAACGGAACAACCGACGCATCATCGAAATAATAGTAAGCGTAATTATGATTCGGAGAAACCGTTGACGTGATCTGCTCCGCTTTCGTGTGCTTGTCGTTGGAAAGATTGCCAAGCACGAAAAATTTTTCACCGCCCTGCGCCACGATATCCAGCTTCACGTCGAGCCATTTGCCCAGCTGTGTTTTTCCCAGCAGGCTGTCGATGTGGTAAAACTCCCCGCAGGGATAAGGACCGGAATTCGGCACATGCGCGCCTTTTTCGTTCATGAAAAAAACATCCAGCTGGTCGATCTTGAATTCGCTCAGCGGACCGAGCATGATGGAGAAAGATATTTCGTAATATTTTCCGGCTTCGAGCGGGGCGCTGAGCTCACCGGCTTCGTATTCGCGGTATTCACGATCGGACAAATAGGGAATGAAACCTGAAAAGCATTTCCCGCTGTGCGGTGTGCACGGACCGCCGAAGAAATTCATCCCGAAGGCGTTCATCGGGTCTTTGGGATTTGAAGTGAAATAATCCGTGCTGCCGTCGGAAGGATTGAACCAGCCGGGAACGCCGTTGAGCTGGAAGCAATCGCCCCCGTTCGTTTTGTTCACGCCGTTCGTTTCGAACCCGGGATTGATGATGAGGTTCTGCGCCGGACCATTCATAAAAAAGAAAAGCAGGAATAACAGCAGCGACGTTCTCATGGGGACTTTTCCTTCATAATGCCGCCCATACTGAAAAGTTACACGGCACCTGGTTATAAAAATACGAATTCCACGCGGCGGTTCCTGCTTTTGTCGTCACTGACCGGCCGTGTGCTTCCAAACCCTTTCCACGAAATTCTTGAAGGGTCGATCCCGTTTTCAATGAAAAAATCCGCCACCGCTTTTGCACGGTCTTCCGAAAGCTTCTGGTTCGCCAGCGGATCTCCGTCGCTGTCGGTGTGCCCGTCGATCTCCACTTTCATTTCCGGCTGGCTTTTCATTGCGGCGAGAATGGTGTA
>DASTSF010000018.1:0-13982 GCA_035760825.1 Bacteroidia bacterium | reverse complement strand
GATGGACATGATCGGGAACTCCGAAAAATTTATTTCCTGCGCATCCGGGCCCTGGTCGAGCTTCTGCGGAAGATCTTTTTTCGCTTTGTCGATCGCATCTTTCACTTTCTGCAGGGCGACGTCGGTCTTCACGTTCGTGTTGAACTCGACGATGACGTTGCAGAAATTGTCAATGGAATTGCTGGTGATCTTTTTCACGCCGGAGATCGCTTTGAACTGCTTCTCGAGCGGCTTGGCCACTACGTTCTCCATGTCCGTGGGCGAAGCGCCGCGGTAAACGGTCATGACGTAGATCGTGGGAACTTTTACTTCCGGGAAGCTTTCCTTCGGAAGCTTTTTATAATAAAGCAAACCGGCGAGCGTGAGGAAGATGCACAGCAGGAAAATGGACGTCCTGTTGTTGATCGACCAGCTGGTGGGTTTGAATTCTTTTATTTTCTCAAGCATAAAATTTCGTTTGGAGCGGTGAGTTCTTCGGTTATTTCTTCACGTCGATCATGTCACCGGCATTCAGGTCGCCGCTTCCGTCGGTGATGAGCATATCGTTCAGGGAAAGTCCGCCGGTGATTTCCGCCATGCCATTATAAGTATGTGCGTATGTCACTTCGCGTTTTTCCGCGATCATCTGTCCTTCCTTGTTCTTCACGGCAATGAAAACGAAATGTTTTCCGCCTGAACTTTCCTGGATGCAGCTGAGCGGTGCGACAAGAGCGGAATCATTGCTGTAGTCGTTGATCTTGAGCACGGCGATCATGTTGGGAACGATGTCCGGTTCATTGGGATCGATCACGGCTTCGACATTGAACGTACGGTTGACTTTGTTGATCATGCGGCCGGAGTAGGAGATCTTCGCTTCGATGGTCTTGTTCGCATCCGGGAAATAAATATTCACCACGTTCCCGGTGTGCACCTGCGACAGGTAGCCTTCCGCCACTTCCGCTTTTACGCGAAGGCTGTTCGTGTTCACGAGCACGATGTTCGAGAAACCGATCGCGGCCATCTCGCCCGTTTTCATGTTCACCTGGTCGACGATCCCTGCAATGGGCGCTTTGATGCGCGTCATGTCGACCTGCTCCTGCATCGCGCTCACCTGCTTGTCGAGCGCTTCATATTGTGTTTTTGACTGGAGCAGCTGGATCTCTGTTCCGATCTTCTGCGCCCAGAGATTCTGCTGGCGCGTGTATACGTCTTTGGCGAGATCACGCTGCGCCTGGAGTGCGGCGAGCTGCTGCACCATGGCGGCGTTGTCGGTTTCGGCCATCACCTGGCCGGCAGCAACTTTGTCGCCTGCATGCACATAGACGCGCGTAACGAGACCGGGGATCTGCGGGCCCACGCTCACGCTTTCATCCGCGTCCACACGTCCCTGGATGTCGATGGAATGCGTGAAGCGGGTATACACGAGCGGCATGACGTTCACGGGTTTTCCCTTGTCAGAACCGGCGGTGTCGAGCTTGTCGAGCTGCATCTGGAGATCGGTGATCTCCCTTCGCAGGTTCTCGAACGCTTCTTTTTTCGTTTTGAGCTCCGCGCTGAGCTTGTCTTTCTTTTTCTCTTCGCTGCAGGAAGCGGAAAGAAGGATCGCGGCAAGAATAATGGCAGTTGTCTTTTTCATAAAATGGCTTTTGGAGCGGAATGAATAGTGTCTTTTATTTAACGTTGAATGTGCCGGTGGCTTTGTCGTAATCGACTTTCGCGATGACGGCGCTGGTGAGTGCGTCGAAGTAATTCGTCTGCGCTTCCTTGAGCGCGGTCTGCGCGTTGATGATCTCGAGGTTCGATCCGACGCCCTGGTCGTATTTCGTTTTGGCGGCGTCGAATACTTCCTGCGCGAGATCGAGGTTCGCTTTCTGCTGCGCGAGCGTCGCCGCGCTGTTGGTCAGCGTAGTTTTTGCAACCGCCTGCTGCATGTCGATCGTGCGCTGCATGAACAGCAGGTCGTTCTGCGCCTGGAGGATCCCGACGCGGTCCTGCTGGATCATGTAATGCCGCTGGAAGCCGTCGAAAATGGGAACGCTCACCTGCAATCCCACGATGACAACCGGGAACCAGCGCTGGCTCGTGCCGTCGAGGAAATCGAATTTCGTGCGCTGCGCCTGTGCCTGCGCGGAACCGAAAAGTGCGACCGTGGGGAAATAGCCCATGCGGTCTGCGCGGAACGCAAGCTCTTTGCCGCGGAGCTGCATGTCCATGAGCTGGAACTCCACGCGTTTCGTGTAATCGAATTTCCCGTTCTGCGTTTCTGCCGGTGTGAACGAGATGTTCTCGATGTTGTCGGTCAGCGTAAGCTTTGCCGACTGGTCCATTCCCATCTGGTACTTGAGCATCACCATGGAAAGGTCCATCAGGCGCTGTGCATTGCTCACTTCCGTCACAAGGTTGTTGTAGGTGACAGTGATCCGGTCGACCTCGATCTTTTCCACGAAACCATTATCGTAAAACGCCTTCGTGTCGTCCATCACTTTTTTAACGCGGTCGAGGTTCGCGTCGAGCAGCTCTTTTTTCTTCGTCGTCACCAGGGCGTTGTAATACGCTTTCGTCACATCGCACGACGTTTCGATCTTCGTGCGGTCGGCATTTTTCAGCGCAAGATCCTGGTAAAGCCGGGCCGCCTGCAATCCCACGAGCCACGGTCCGCTGAACACGAGCTGTGAAGCCGTAACCCCCGCTGTCGCGTTGTACTTCGTGCCGAACTTGACCGGAATGTAAGAGCCCGGGGGACCGCCGAAAAATTCTCCCGGGATCATCGATGTGGGGATCTCGAGAAAGTCCTGCACCTGGAAGCTGCCGTTGACCTGCGGGAGCCCGATGCCGGTGACTTCCTTCACTTTTGCCGTCGCCGCCGTTTCATCGAGCAGGACGTTCTGGTAAGCGGTGTTGTGCTGCAGTGCAAAATCAACGGACTGCTGGAGGGAAAACGCGTAGCTGGAAGTGTCTGTCTGCTGCGCGGAGAGTAAGGCCGGGATCGCAGCTGCGGCGATCCACGTAAGGGTAATCCTGGCGTATTTCATAAAGGGAACTTTGAGCGGTTGAATGGACGTCTGGTAGTCGTTAAGGAGGGGCCGAATATTTTATTCTTCCTCCACAATTTGTTTGTATTTGTTGATGAGCTTGTGACCTTTTAATGTGCAGATGCCGTAAAGGAAATGTTCCGTCAGCGCCAGCTGCACGTCGAGTATGCGGAATTTGTCGGGCGGGAAAAGCGAAGGGTCAAATCCCATTTCGATCTCTTCGCCGCGCAGGCGCGAAAGCACGCGCGAGTTAATGTCAGCGCGCACAAGACCTTCCTTTTTCCCTTTCTCCAGCTCGCTTTCCACCATCCCCATCACGAATTCCGTTTTGAAGCGGTGGAACAGGTCCCATGTTTTCGGATGGTATTTCCGCAGGTCGTAGAAAATATTCGGGTTGATGTTGCTGAAGATGTCGTGCATTTTTTTCATCATCACGAACACCGATTCCACGACGTTCTCCGAATTTTTCGAGATGTTCTCGAAATCGCGGTGGTCTTCCTCCAGCGCACGTTCCATAAGCGTATGCACCACTTCATCCTTGTCGCGGAAAAACTGGTAGATCGTTTTTTTCGACATGGAAAGATGCTTCGCGATGTCATCCATCGTCACGCTTTTGATGCCGTAACGGAAAAACAGCTCGAAGGCCGCCGACACGATTCTTTCTTTGGTTTCCATTATTGAAATTTGCGCGGCAAAACTATGGAAACATTTTTTGATCAGAGAGTTTCTTCGATGAAAAAAAGGAAAAATCAATGTTTCCGGCTTGCCGGAATGCCTGTATATTATTGATTGTCAATTATTAATAATGGAAACGATGGAAACGCGGATATTTTCCGCGGATCGATGAATGGAACTTGCCGGGGCGGAAAGTGACGGGAAACGGCGATGAGCTGCTCCGGGCGGATCCTTAAATGCGGTTCGCCCGTTGAATTTTCGTTTTTTTGTTCTCCCAAATAAAAATGAGCATAATGGCAATGGAAAAAATCAGGGACCTGCTTCTGTCGACAGAGCTGGACCGCGACGTACAGGTATCAGGATGGGTGAGAAGCGCCCGCGGAAATAAATACGTGCAGTTCATTCACATCAATGACGGATCGACGATAAAGAATATCCAGGCCGTGGCGGATGTGGCGAAGTTCGAGGAAGCGTTGCTGAAACGCGTTACCACCGGCGCGTGCATTTCGGTTACCGGGAAGCTGGTCGCTTCACAGGGAAAAGGCCAGTCGTCGGAGATACAGGCCGCGACGATCGAGATCCTCGGCGACTGCGATCCGGAAACTTACCCGCTGCAGAAACGCGGGAAAGATGAAAAAGATAAAAAAACGCAAACGCTCCCGCTGGAATTCCTGCGCGAGAAAGCGCACCTGCGTCCGCGTACGAACACGTTCGGCGCCGTGCTGCGCATCCGTCACCACATGACGTTCGCCATCCACAAATTCTTCAACGACCGCGGCTTCTTCAATATTCATACGCCGATCATCACCGGCAGTGATGCGGAAGGCGCAGGAGAAATGTTCCGCGTCACCACGCTCGACCTGGATCATCTTCCGCGTACGAAAGAAGGCAAGGTGAATTTCGAGGAAGATTTTTTCGGCCGTGAAACGAACCTTACCGTTTCCGGCCAGCTCGAAGGTGAAACAGCTGCGCTTGCGCTCGGACTTATTTATACGTTCGGTCCGACGTTCCGCGCTGAAAATTCCAACACGCCGCGACACCTCGCGGAATTCTGGATGATCGAACCGGAAATGGCGTTCTACGATATCAACGACAACATGAACCTCGCGGAGGAGATGCTGAAATATCTCGTCAGCTACGCGTTGCATCATTGCAAGGACGATATCCAGTTCCTGAACGACACGTACGACAATCAATTGCTGGAACGCCTGCAGTCGGTGATCGAACACCCGTTCGCGCGCATTTCCTACACCGAAGCGGTCGACATCCTGAAAGAAGCGATGGGCACGAAAAAATTCGAGTTCACGCCCGAATGGGGACACGACCTGCAGAAAGAGCATGAGAATTATCTCGTCGAGCATTTCAGCGGACCCGTGATCGTCACCGGTTACCCGAAAGCGATCAAATCGTTTTACATGAAGCAGAACGATGACGGGAACACGGTGCGTGCAATGGATATCCTTTTTCCGTGGATCGGCGAGATCGTCGGCGGCTCGCAGCGCGAGGATGATCACGACAAATTGTACGCACGTGTGAAGGAGCTGAACATTCCCGAAGAATCATTGTGGTGGTACCTCGAAACACGGAAGTTCGGCACGTGCCCGCACAGCGGCTTCGGCCTGGGCTTCGAGCGCCTGCTGCTTTTCGTCACCGGGATGACCAACATCCGCGACGTGATCCCGTTCCCGCGCACGCCGAAGAACGCGGAGTTTTAACCGGCAGGTCGTTTAAATCAAAAAGTCCCGCGCCTCAGGGCCGGGACTTTTTCATTGGAGAATTTTCGCCGACTTATTCCGCGACCGTGATTTTGGAGATGGCTGTTTGCTCTCCGCACTGTACGCGGAATGTATAGATGCCATTCGCAAGCGCGAGATCATCCATTTCCGAACGGACCGCGAAATCGCGCGTTTCCGTTTTCACGAGCTGTCCCGTTACATCGTAAATGCTGATCAGCATTTTGTTGTCGGCGGGAACAGCGCCGTTCCACGTCAGCGTAATGTGATCGTTCGCAGGATTCGGGAAAAGATTGACGGAAGAAACGAGATTATTTTCCGCCATGCCTGTTGCCGTGCTGCCGGTGATCGTCACGTCATCGATGCAGAAGCCGGGATCGGCTGCGTTGAACGTCGTGTTGTTCACGAACTGGAAGCCGAAACGAAGCGTCGCCTGGTTGTCGAATGCCGCGTTGGTGACGCTGGCCTGCGTCCATGCAGAAGAGCTGTTGTTGTACTGTGTGCTCAGCGCAGTCCACGTTGTTCCGCCGTTCGTACTGTAATACACGAGGCCGTAACCGTTGGCGCTTCCGCCGCACAGCCACCAGAAGTTGAACGAAACACCCGAGTAACCGGTGGTGCTGATGTCGGAAGACATTTTGCTGAACATTGATTCCGCCATTGTGCAGAATCCGTCTGCGGCCATGTAGCATCCGCACGTGATCCCCTGCATCTGCGCGGAGTCGGAAAGTATGTGCATGTATTTGCTCGTCGGCTGACCGGTGATGCCGGCCGGCTCCTGCGCGGTGTTGTTGATGGTGAACGGAACGGAAAAGCTCTGGCAGGTCGCGGTTCCGCTTCCGCCGGTGTAAGAGTTGTTTACCACCCAGGTGTTCGCGCCTGTCGCCGTGGAGCTTGCATCGGTTGTGTTCAGGGTGAATCCGTAAGTGTTCCCGTTGAAGTTTTCGGTGAAGAGTGTCGATGTTTGTGCGTTCGCCGTGACACACATGACTGCGCCCGCAAGTGCGGGAAAGAGGTAGATTTTTTTCATTTGGGTTGAGTTAGTGTTTGCTTTGAAATGAAAAGGTAGTGAAAAAAAACGTTGTCCCTTCCCGGAAGCTGTTCCCGGCTCAGCCAGGGCTTGTAAGGGTTTCTTTCACGTCTTCGTGTTTTTTCCGAATTTTTAAAACACCGGGAACACAGAACTTGTTTCACGGAAGTTCACAGAGAACAACTGGCAACACGCGATAAACACCAGGTCGAAAACCGTTAACCGAAGATTTCCGTGTTTTTACTGTATGATGAATTTCCGGCTTATGCAGCTTCCGTCTTTTTTCACGAAGGAAACGAAATAAATTCCCGCTGCAAGACCATTGGTATTGATAACGACATTGCCATTCGCACCGGTGAAATAAGTTCCGGCTGTTTTCCCCGTTACGTCTTTCAGCGTGATTTGCGTCGTTTCTTTTTCATCGGTGCAGACTGTTACAAAACCGGCAGCCGGGTTCGGGTACAGAAGAAGCGGACCGGTTTCGTTCCTGTTCCCGGAAGACAACGGCCCGCCGCAAACCTGCCGGGGAGAAAAATAAAGCGGCGCTTCGGCAGCGGCGAATGAATTCTCATGCAGCGAATGAAAAACGTCGTATGCGTAAGACGTGCAGGCGAAATTCGCGTTCGCTACATCGGGATGTGCGCGCCTGTCGTTGCAGCCGGTGTTGCCCTGCGGATCGGTAGCGAAAAGATACGCCTGCAGGCTGTCGCCGAAGCTTCCCGTGTATCCCGCGATCGCGTACCCGCCCGAATGCGTTTGTCGCACGGAAAAACATTCTTCCTTCAGCAGTCCGCCGTAGGAGGCTGCCCAGATCGTGTCGCCGGAATAATCGGTGAGGATGAGCATCGCGTTCGCGCTGTCCGTTCCGCGGCTGTGCCCGGGCCCGAAAGTTTCGGTGTACCCGGCAAACGCATAACCCGTTCCGGCCACGTCGATGATGCAGTAGCTCGCTTCGATCTTTGCACCTCCGTAAGTTTTTGCCCACTGGAGATTCCCGCTGAGATCGGTTTTCATCAGCAGGAAATCGTAGCTGCCCGAACCGCTGCTGGTCGTTCCGCCGCAGATCGCGAACCCGTCGGGGCGTTCGATCACGTCCATGCTTTCATCCCAGCCGGCACCACCGATGGTTTTTGTCCAGAGCGTGTCGCCGTTCTCATCGATCTTCACAAGAAAACAGTCGCAGCTTCCTGCGCCATAGGAAAGTGATTTCCCGCAAAAGAGAATCGCATCGTCGCTCGTTTCGATCATCTGTACGGCGTGGTCGATGCCGGGACCACCGATGGTTTGCGTCCATAACGTATCACCTGTCGCGTCTGTTTCTGCAACGAATGCATCGTACTGGGAGGGCGTTGTTTCAGTGAGACCGGAAATGGCGAGGTTTCCGTCGTGCAGCTCGACGACGGAATAGGCGATATCGTAATTCGCCGCTCCGTAATTTTTCCACCAGGAAAGATTTCCCAGCGAATCCGTGCGGAAGAGAAAAGCATCCCCGTTCACATCATCGCTGAATGATTCACCGCAGACGGCGAAACCTCCGTCGCTGAGGCGGATGATGTACAGCGCGGTTTCGTCGCCGCTGCCGCCGTATTGTTTCGACCAGAGGAGATTTCCCAGCGAATCCGTGCGTACAAGCATGACGTCTTTTCCGCCGGCGCCGTTTCCCCACGAGCTTCCCGCGAGAATGAACCCGCCGTCCGGAAGGGCTTCCATCGGGTAAGCGTCTTCGCTGCCGGACGTTCCGTACGTCATTTCGAAAACCTGCGCGGGCGAACTGAAGCTCAGCGTCAGCGCTGTGATAAAGAGGACGAGCGATCTCATGGGATTATTTTGCCACAGCAATTTAGTCCACTTTCGACCTCGTCAAATGAACCAGGGAAAATTTAATTACCCGGGAACGGTACCGGCACCCGGTCAGTAATCCCCGCTGTCATCAAGGTCCTGGTCCTTCGGTTTCTTCTTTGTTTTCGCTGGTTTGTCGCTCTGCTGGAGGATGAATTTTCCGGCTCCGTCGTCTGTCTTCCGGTCTCCTTTTTTTTTTGGATCAGTTGATCCTGCGCTGTCGTCCCTGAAAATTCCCCATTCGTCATGAAGCAGTTGCCGCAGGTTCTGTTTTTCCTGCTTCAGCTCTTCTTTTTTCTGCTGGAAAAATCCTTTGGAGTCGTATTTCACATCCGGATCATCGATCGGTCCTTTCATGATGATGAACAACCGGTAACGGTGACCGCCGTCGTCGATCTCCTGCCCGAAATCTGAATTCTGCGGCTTTGATTTCTTCACCTTGTTCGCACGCAGTTCGTCGAGGTCGACGATAAAATGATAATCCACGTTGTTGTCGAAATCGTGCGTGCCGCTCATGGTGACATTCATCGCCGAAGAGCTGATCTCCATTTTCGGCATGGAAATAACGCGGTTCCGGATCGTGATCGTGTTGTGAAGATTTTTGAAACGCACGTCCATGAGATCATCGAGCTTGATGAAACGCGACAGCACGCTCAGCGGCTTGAAATCGATCAGCTCGCCCTGCTCGATCGTGACATCCGCATCAGTGAATATTTTCTTCTCATTTACGCTGAGATCATTTCCCCACAGCGAGGCGAAATTGACAGTGGAAGTGAGCCTTCCTTTCACGTTCTTATCGGTGATCACTTCGTCATCGGGACCCTGCCCGAAATTTTCCATTTCATAGAACAGCTTCGTGATGTCGACCTGGCTGATGTTCGCGTTGCACGTCATGAGCAGGGAATCTTCCATCGTGCCGTCGATCATTCCGCTGCCGGATATCGATCCGCCCATCGTGTTCAGGCTTAAAGGATCGGCAATGAGGCGCTGACCGGAAAGGGAAACTTTCCCGGCCACATTTTCCGCTTCGAAAAGACGGAAGGCGATTTTCTTCACGGCGGCATCGAGGTTGAGCTTCAGCCGCTCGGGTAGAACGAGGTGATAGGTCGTGTCGGTCGTTCCCGTCTCCCCGGAATTTTCCGCGAGGATGGCATTCAGGTCGAGATTGTTCGAGGAAAATTTTCCCGAAACGTCCAGCACTTCTTTTTTCGTGAAAAGGAACCCGAGCAGGTTGCGCACCGTTCCGTCGATCACGATGTCGCTTTTTTCGCTGCGCGCGGTGAAGTGTGAAATGCCTACGTTATTCCCGTCGAAGGAAAGATTCCCGTTGATGCTGTCGACCGGGGATTTTGCGCCTTTCATTTTCACCGCCACATTGGCGAGACCCATATTTCCCTGCGTGCGGAATTTCCGGAAATCAGCAATGGTGAATTTTCCCGCTTTCGACGGTTTTCCCGATCCTTCGAGGGAAATGTTCACGGTCCCGGATGCGCTTTCCAGTGTGTCGGGTTGCAGGATATCATACAGCTCGCCCAGGTCGATGCGGCCCGAAAGCTTTGCATCGTATTTCGGCTGGGCAAAACCGAGGACGGAGAAAGAACCGCTGAAAATGCTTTTTGCGCCGGAAGCCTTGAACGAAGAAATGACAAGACCGTCCTTTCCTTTCTGGTTGGTGAATGTTCCGTTGAGCGAAATGTCGTGCAGCTCGCCTTTGCCCGACCTGCGTTTCAGCGTGCCTCCGTTCCTGATGCCGAATTTCGAATCGATCACCGGCAGCGAGGAATCGCTGTAGATACCCTTCACGGTTCCGTCCACGAAAAATTCGCCGGTGCTTTCGAAATCAGCGATGTTCTTGTGATACGACACCGGCAGCAGGGAAAGTACGGACGTAAGCTCCACCTGCTCGCCTTTTACCGTGAGATCCGTCGCGTATTTTTTCCCCGTTTCGGTGACGCTACCGGTTACACCGAGCGAAAGCTTTTCGATCGCAATATTCGTCTTTCGGATGGAGTAGGTATTGGTCGTGCGGTCGATGTCCATGTCGACGGAAAAATTTCCCCGGTCGCCTTCGAAAAAGGAATTTTTTCCGTACAGCAGTTTGTTGACGAGGAAATCCGCATCGGAGCTGAACCCGAAATTCTTTTCTGTGAATTTTCCCTTAAAAAAAATATCCGTGAACGTAACCGAGTAATAGTCGCCGCTCTTTTTATCGCGGTAGGAGCAGGCCATATTTTTCAGCTGCACTTTCTCGAGCGCAAAATCCACGTGCGAAGTATCGGTCGTTTTCGCGGTGTCTTCTTTCAGGAAGTGGTAATTGTCGTTTCCTTTTGCGTCGTCCCAAAGGTTCAGCGCGCCGTTCTCGATGGTGATGTTGCGGATCGTGTAGTTGTGATGGAAAAGGTCGAGCATGTTGAAGGCAAGCTCGATCCGCCCGGCTTTCAGCAGCGTGTCGTTCTTCACGTGATGCGCCGTGTCGATGGCGGCGACGTTGTTCAGCTGTACCGTGACATCGGGGAAGCTGGAGATAATGTATACGTCGATGTCGGACGGCTGCACGACGATCTCGGGTTTCACACGGCTGCAGGCTTCCGCGAAAACGTATTTCTTGATATCGTCGCGGAAGATCCACGTGAGAACGGAAAGCGTGAGAATGAGAAAGACGAAAATACCGCCGGTCCACAGCGTGAAGCGCAGGATCTTTTTCCACAGCGGCCTGCGGACTTCCGGTACGGCGGGAATTTCAGCGTTTTCAGACATGACAAGGCCAACGTAAAATTAGAACGCGTACGCGCCTTGTTTCGTATGGGAAGACGGGATATTGTGAAACACGGATTGTTAATTAACCCGCGCTTTCCCGCTTACATCATGTTGCTGATGCCGGAAATGATGCCCGCAACACCGGCCAGGATAAGCCCGGCGAATGCGTACCAGGGTGTTCTCACTTTCGCCGAAGGGTCGCCGAGGTGACCGAGAATGTTGTGCGGAACTTCGTACAGTTTGCCGTCCGGTTTGCTGATCGCCCATTTCTTCCCGACAGGAAAAAAGGGAATCCACATGAGATGGAAATACTGCTGCAGCACCTTGAACTGGATGCCGTTCCACGAAGGATCGGTGAAGCCGAGCTCGGAAGGTGAGAACGTGTAGATGGAAAATTTACGGATGCCGAAGACGATGATCATAATGGGGTTTTTTTTGTGAAAATAGGAACCGGAACTCATAAAAGCAATGGACGGAACCGGGAAACCGGCTCTCCCACAGGATTTCATGGCCAATGAGCGACCGGGCGGGAAGAAGATCTTTCAGCGACGGACAATGCTCCTGTGGAGATGTCTTTGGCGGGTCTTCCCGGAATATTATGCATGCGAACATTTCGTCACTTACCAGGTCGTCGAAAAAAGATGGAGCCGCGGATGCTGTTCGCACATCACCGCGAAAGCTATTACCAGGTCACATTCCCAGATACGGAATTCGTCGATCACCTGAAGTTTTACGCGCATGCCCAAAAAAGTAACCGCGATTATTATCGCGCGGCACGGCTGTACAGGATAGACGAAGTGCCGGCGGACGGAAGAACAGTTATGCAGCAGACGGAACTTTCGTCGACCATTCTTTCTTCTTTCAATTCGAACGAGATCAACCTGAATTCGGCGCGTGTGAAAAAACTGCTGCCTGTCGTGAAGAATGAAGATGACCAGCCGCTCGTCATCGATTCGGTGGCCGGCTTCCAGGTGAAGCATTACATCGTTGCGGAGCTGGAAAAGGGGAACAGCTATGCAATTTATTTCGGCGACGAAAGAATGGGCTTTCCTGCTTACGACCTCCGCTACTTTCGCGAAAAAGTGCCCCGGCAACCGCCGGTCATCCGGGCCGGGAAACGGAACGATACCGCGAAGGAAAAAGTTTCTGCCGGCGTACTTGCGGATACGACACCCGGCTCTTCACGGGTGAAGGCAAAAGCGATCGCGTCTTCTTCCGCAACACCCTGGTATGAGAATAAACTTTTTACCTGGATCGCGATCGGCACTGTTATCTTATTGCTGGGCATAATGACCGTGCGTATGCTGAAGGAAATGGGATAGATGTTTTGTGTAATGAAGACGGAGCCCGAACCAGCATCAGCAGAACGCCAATAAAAAAGTCTCCCGTGAAAGAGAGACTTTTTTCCTGTTGGCCGACCAGGGCTCGAACCTGGACTCTTCTGAACCAAAACCAGACGTGTTGCCAGTTACACCATCGGCCAATCCGCGCGAATCCGCGCCAAAGGGGCACAAAAGTATAAACATTCTGATTTTTCACAAAATTTTGGCAAAGCTCCGTTTGAATTAACACCCCCTCTAATTCCGAATTCCCTATCTTCGCCCACCAACAAACGCTTTATTTTCAATTCCATGACAGCGAGGTATAAACTGCTGAACAACGTTCTCGGCTGGATCATTTTCCTGGTCGCCGCCATCGTCTACATTTCCTGTATTGAACCTACAGCCAGCTTCTGGGACTGCGGCGAGTACATTGCCTGCTGCAACAAGCTCGAAGTGGGTCACCCCCCGGGAGCGCCTACCTTCCTTATCATCGGTCGTTTCTTCTCGTTGTTTGCCAAAGATCCCGCGCACATCGCCGCCTGCGTGAACACCATGTCGGCCCTGGCCAGCGCCGGAACCATCCTGTTCATGTTCTGGTCCATGACGCTGCTCGGCAAAAGGCTCGTAAAAGCCATGAAGCAGGAGCTTACCGACTCGCGCATGTACGCGATTTTCGGAAGCGCGGTCATCGGCTCGCTTGCCTACGCATTCTCTGATTCCTTCTGGTTCTCTGCCGTGGAAGGTGAGGTTTACGGAATGTCCTCCTTTTTCACCGCGCTCGTTTTCTGGGCCATCCTGCGCTGGGACGCGGATGATTCGGAGCGCGCCGACCGCTGGCTGGTGCTGATCGCTTACATGATCGGGCTTTCCATTGGTGTCCACCTGCTCAACCTGCTCACGATCCCTTCCATTGTCTTCATTTACTATTTCAAAAAACATCAGCCGACACGTTCCGGCCTGCTGATCACGTCGCTGGTCGCGGTGGGATTGCTGGGCGTGGTGCAGAACGGCATCATCCCGGGAGTGGTATCGACCGCAGCCAATTACGAGCTGCTTTTTGTGAACGGGTTCAGCCTTCCCTTCAACAGCGGAACCATCATCTATTTCGCGCTTCTTCTCGGAATGATCATCACAGGTCTGCAGTATTCCATGAAAGGAGGACGCAACCTCTTCCGGAATTTTGTCGTCGTTGCTTCGACGTTTTTCCTGTTCACTGTCATCGGGGCGTTCGCGTACAGCAAAGTGCTGATGTCAGTGCTGACCGCTGCCGGTGCGGGATACCTCATTTACAAGATCCGCGATAACCGCGTTCTGCTCAATACCATCCTCGTTTCCTTCTCTGTTTTCCTGATGGGTTATTCCACTTTCCTTATCCTCGTGATCCGTTCAAAAGCGAATACGCCGATGGACGAGAACAACCCGGAAAACGCGATCAGCCTTCTTTCTTACCTGAACCGCGAGCAGTACGGCGACTGGCCGATCGCTTACGGACCTTATTACAACGCACCGCTCGATCCTGATGATCCGGCGGATGACGGCACACCGGTGTACGCGCAGGATATCCGCAGCGGTGATTATGCCATCATCGATGCACGCAAGCAGACGAATTACAACT
>DASTSF010000017.1:0-2760 GCA_035760825.1 Bacteroidia bacterium | reverse complement strand
CGGATGCGTTTCAGAAAACTGTAACGGTTCATTATATTCGGTAAACTGCTTTTATGCTACATTCAACCTCTCTGAATAAAAAAGAGAGACACCGCTTAAGGGAGCTGGATTTTCTCCGGGGAATCGCCATCATTCTCGTTTTGTTCAGGCACCGTTTTCTTTTCCTCTTTTCGTACCGGATGGGCTGGATCGGGGTGGACCTGTTTTTCGTGTTGAGCGGCTTTCTCGTATCAGGACTCATCTTCCGGGAAAATAAGCTTACCGGAAGTTTCAGGCCGGGGACTTTCCTGGTGCGCCGCGGATTTAAAATATATCCTCTCTATTATTTTTCCCTGGCCGCCTATTCAACGGTTCAATACCTCAGGCATGATTTCGCGTTCCGTTCCCTTAAAGGCGACGCTTTTTTTATACAGAATTACCTGAACGGATGGGGAATGATATTTCCCGCCAGCTGGTCGCTGGCCGTGGAAGAACATTTCTATTTCGGCATTGCGCTACTGTTCGCGTTAAGCGCCGTACGCAAAGGAGTCGCGTCAGCGGGCAGGTACGGGGTAGAAATTGTGATCGGCGCCGTCATGCTTTTATGTCTTGCACTGAGGATCTATTATGCATGTGCTTTTCCCGGCCAGATCGCCCGGGGATTCACGATGACACACCTGCGCATTGATTCACTGGCGGCCGGCGTACTCATCAGCTACTGGTTTCATTACAAGAAAGAAAAATTGATCCGTATCGCAGGAAAACTGAAGTACCTGCTGCCTCCTGCGGGAATCGCATTATTGCTGTTCACCCAGTTTCTCGATCCGTTCAAATCGCTTTTTGTCAGGACCGGCGGCTTTACAATGCTGTGGTGCGGCTTCGGCATGATCCTCATTTTTTTCATTACGGAAACGGACATTAACAAAAAGCTGAATCGCATTTTCAGCAGGCCCGTTGTTTCACTGACAAGCCGCATCGGGGTTTATTCCTACGCCATATATCTTATCCATGCCATGGTCAATGATTTTGTTTTCAAATATTTTCACGGCAAAAGTTATTTCGGCTTCGCACTGTATTTTTTCGCCAGCATCCTCGCCGGGGCGCTGATGACGGAACTCATTGAGAAATTTTTCCTGAAAATCCGCGACCGTTATTTCCCGGGTTCTTTTCAACCCCTGGCAGCATCCTGAAATTTCAAATCCGTTACAAAAAAAGCAAACCGTTTCCGGCGATCAGCGCATTCACCTGAGCGTAACGAACGTTTCACCGGTAACCTTATCCGTTATTTTCTCCCTGGCCATGCCTGCCCATTCCGGGTCAGGATCCACCCCGGGGCACAGGATCATATAGGCGATGTTGTATTTTTTTATGGCCTGTCTCCTTTTCTCCCCAATGGAAAGCGGCGATGGCGCCGAATAAAAATCCATCTGGAACAAAGATGAAGCAACAGCCTGCCGAAGGAAATTCAGATCGCGCGGCGTGCCCCGGTAACCGAAAGTGATAGCGGCAGTGTCGGAAAGACAGAACTGGTAGGAATCATCTGTTCCCGCGAAAATGAAATAGGACAAGCCCGGGAAATAAAAATCCGGGAGCCGCTTGGAGTAATACAGTTCCGCATAGTACGATGAATCGCCGATATAACCGCCCGGGGCTTTACCGATCAGCTTCATGCGTTCACTCACCTGCGAAAGGTAATCGCGTGAATAAGGTTTGAATTCTTTTTTATAAAGTTCCTGCCCGGAGAAAAGCGAATGCCTGCTTATGCCTGCCAGGCGAATTCCGGAAAAAACAAGAAAAAGGATCAGCAGCAACTGCACCGTCGTTCCGGCGGAAGCGGAAAGGATATCCGCGCAGGTCTTCTGAATAAGAATGAAGATCGTGAGTGCAAGCACGCAATAGGCGATGAAAACGAACTGGTAAGCATTGTTCATAAAGCTCGTCGCCTGGAAAAAAAGAACGCCCGCCACGAGCGCCAGGAACAAAAAGGAAAGAATAAACCGGTTCCCGCCGGCAAAACGCTTCAGGTTTTCTTTCCCGCGGTTAAGCAGAAGAAGAACGAGGATGAACGGCGAAGCGACCACGAGTACATTCACCGCTTCCATGAAAACCGTATAGAGCACCGCTTTCCAGGAACCTTTGAAATAAGCCAGGATATAAGCGGGGGAAAAAGAATAAAGCGCTTTTATGCCCTTTATTTTGAAAAGCGAAAACAGCAGCCCGAAACAAAGAACCATAACGAGAACAGCACCGCAGATCAGCCATAGCTGTTTCCGGTCGAAGAACCGGCTCCGGGCGTTCACCACGACGAGAAGCGCGATCGTCCCGAAAACTGCAGGAGCGGTGGTTATTGAAATGACCGGGAGCAGGAGCAGCGCGATCACACCCGCCAGGTATTCTTTCCGCAGAAAGAAAATGAATGACGGCATGAGGAACATCCAGTAAGTCCGGAAATTGATGCGGTTCACCGGATTGCACTCCAGCGGATAGCTGAAATGGTGATCGTAATTAAAAAAAAGCTGTGCGATGTTCGGTATGAAAAAAAGAAAGAGAAGAGAAACCGCAACATGCAGCAGCTTCACCTTTCCATGGATGGTTTCGCAGATCGCGATCATTCCTGCAGCGCACATCGCCAGGATAAACCCGTAGGCGCACATGCGCAGGCACTGGAGATGGCTGATCATCCCGCCTGACAAATCCATGAAGAAAGCGGCGAGCCACATTTCGAAATAGTGATACGGCTCTATCCCGTGAAAGAGCGTGCTGTACACATTGCGGAAATGC
>DASTSF010000016.1:0-3118 GCA_035760825.1 Bacteroidia bacterium | reverse complement strand
TCATCCCCGGAAGCGGAGCTCGTTCCGCCGATCATGTAGCCGGATGCGGATGAAATCACTTTGCTGCCGAAATCCGTTCCGGGCTGGCTGTATGCCTCCTGGAAGGTGGTGGATTGCGCGGTTGTTGTCATGACCGAAAGGAAGAACGCAGCAGGGAGCAGTGTTTGTTTTATCATACCGGGAGGCGTTTTTGGTTTAGTTTTTTCTGTTTTCAGTTAATCGTTAGCTGTTCCCCGCGGACCTCTGTGAACCAACCTCAGTGAACCTCCGTGTTAAAAACGACTCTCACGAAGACACCGGGAAAAAACTTTGCCAGTTCGGGCGAAGTCTGTCAGTTCGAGCGAAGTCGAGAACTGATCCAGTTTATTGTCGGCCTTCATTCGCTTTGCAAAGACCTTCGGACACTTCGTGGTTAAACAGTTTTCGTTTGTTGCCCGGGATTTGCATCACCGCGTGATCACGAGCTTCTTCGTCTGCAGGATATTTTTCCCCGATTCAATTGAAATGAAATAAACTCCCGCGCCGAGCTGCGAAATATCCATCGTTGCCTTCAGCGTTCCGCCGGCGAAGGACTGCGCCATCACCTGCTGCCCGTTTCCGCTGAAAATTTTTACCGTCACCGGCTGTTTCATTTCATCGCCGAAGGAAAGAACGATCTTGTCGCTCGACGGGTTCGGATAAACGGAAATGTCATTTTCCTCTCCGTCCACCGTCGTCATTGTTGACGTGATGCCGGTGGAGTCGGACGTTTTCGCGAAGAAAATATTGAGGTTGCCCGTGCGCACGTCGCCCCACGCTGCATAGATCGTGTCGTTCAGCAGGCGGCAGGAAAGAAAATCATTTCCTTTCTGCTCGAGAATGGAATCGAAAGGCGCAGTCATGCTGCTCAGGCGCATGTTCGGCATGAACGTCGCGCCGTTGTCGGTGCTCACGGCGCAGTACGTGTCGCTCGACTGGTAAAATCCCGTTCCGCTCCCGTTGCGGCGGTCGCGCCAGGTGACGACGAGTTTTCCGTTCGTGTCGTAATCCGCCCACACCATGTCCTGCGCTTTGCCGTTGCCCTGTGCATCATCGTTCACGCGCAGTGGTGCGCTCCAGGTGTTGCCTCCGTCGTTCGTGGTGCAGATGAAAATGTCGGGATCGCCGTAGGGCTGTTCCATGAATGCGTACGCGAGCTGGTTCGGGTTGGAAGGATTCGCGGCAAGACGATAACCGAGTTTGTAAAGCGTATCGGTTACGGGCGTTCCGCCCACAAGCAGATCATGATAAGTGAAACTGTTGCCGTGGTTGTATGATTTCGCGAAGAATATTTTCGGATAAACAGATTGCGAAGCGAGATAACTCGGGTACGCAATGCACAGCGCTCCGTCGGCGGATGTGGTGAGCGTAGCCATCGGGGCCTGGATAATATTCCCGACGAGATAATTCGTCGTGTCAATGTAACGGTAAGCGCTCCATGTCTGGCCGCTGTCGGATGAAACTTTCAGGTACGGACGGTTCGGTGCGGGGATCCATGGCGCCGGCTTGGTCGTAATGTAGAACATGCCGTCGTTTGCCGTGCCGGAATTATCCGCCGCCAGCCAGGGGCGGTCGAGCGGAAGCTTGGAAGGGTCTTCTGTGTTCGCGTTCCATACCTGCGTGGGCGCCGACCACGTGATGCCGCCGTCGAGCGAATGCGTGATGAAAACGCCGCCGGAATCGGCGGATGCTTTGTAGTCGATGTAGCTTAAATACAACGTTCCGTTGGAGCGGAACTGCATCGATACGTCGGCAGAGCCCCAGCCGCTGCCGAAATGCGGCTGCACGTGCATGTTGCCCCAGGTGAGTCCGCCGTCGAAGCTCACTTTCGTTTTGATGCCCACACGGAACAGCGTGTTCACGTCGAGCGCCATCCACGCGATGACGACGTTGTTGTGGTTCGTGGGATTCACCGCGACGTAGGGTTCCCCTTCGAAATACGTGGTGTTCGACACGTTGACGTTCGCCGGTTGCGCGAACATTGTTGCGGCAACCGGCAGGAGAAATGCAAGCGTAAAAAGTTTTTTCATGAGCAGCAATCGGTGGTTTAGGGTTTTGAGTTGTCGGATTTTCGGTTTGTGCGGTAGCTTAAATTTAGGTAAAAGGCATGAATCGTTTTTTAATAACAATATTAGATGAAGAGAAAAGAAAAAGGTTTAATAAGCTTTCCTGTTTGGGATTGCAAAAGAGTTCTGCGCCTCCGCGCCTTTGTGACGGGATAAGGCAATGATATTCTCACCGGTACACAAAATCACGCAGGAAAAAACCAGGGAATCCCGGTTGTGTACGTCATTTCGTTCTCTTCAGCTCCCACTTCTCCTGCGTATCGAATTTCCGTGATCCCACACCGATGAGCAATGCAGGTCCGCATACGCCGACGAGCACGCCTTCGAAAAGTATCCAGTTGTGGAACGTGTCGGGACCGTCTATCAGCGCGAACGGAAGGAACAGGATCCCTGCCGCCGCACCGAAACCGCCGTATATGAACGGAACAACCCACTGGTTGTTTTTGACGAAATCCTTCCGGATGTATTGTATGCGGCTGAAGGGAATGATCACGGTGTCGTTCCCTGCCAGACGGGTAATTGCTTTTTTGCCGGAAGGTTTCCCGTTCATGTCGTATACGGTTTCACTGTCGCTGCGGAATACGGGTGCAATGACCGACAATGTGCTGTCGGTAACGGAGAAGATATCCGAAAAATAAAGGGAGTCTTTCGTCTTCAGCCGGTACTCGCGGTCCAGCGGCAGTTTCCGGAAGCGGTGCGGATGATCTTTCTTTTGCAGGTAAAGGATATCCTGGCCAAAAGCGTTACACGCGAAAAAGAATAAAATAATCGGAAGAAAGAAGGATTTGGGAAAATTCATTGCACGAATTTATCATCGTTAGCCGGAATAAGGGCAATTCCTGTTTCCCGGTTAACAAAGATTTGAAAATGGGTCACACTCCACGCCGGGTTTCTGATCTGCTGTTTGAACGATGCAAAGAAAAACCGGATAGCCGGAGCCTGCGTCTGCATTGGCAAATTGAGCCTTTAAGCGTAACTTTGTTATTCCCCCGAACCGGGAATTCACCAACGATTATGCAGGAAGTAAAACCATA
>DASTSF010000015.1:0-4630 GCA_035760825.1 Bacteroidia bacterium | reverse complement strand
GTTGCCCCAGTTCTGCGGGTTGCCCGGCTGGTTGGCGATGCCCCTCGTGATGGCCGCGACGACCTGGTTCTCGAGGTTGCCGAGCAGCGTCTGGTAGATCACGGTATTCGCCGCCGTTACGCCCGGCGGAACCGGCTGCGCGGTATTGTCCGCAAAAACGCCCTGTGCTGCGAGCACCATGACGGAAGCCGGATCGTTCGGGTAAACGGTCCATGAAGGCGGTGAAGGTTTGTTCTGGTTGAACGTATTCGTATTCCAGAACGGGTAATAAATGTTGAAGGCCGTCTGCAGCGGTATCGGCGGGGCGCTTACCGTCCCCCCGGCTGAATCGACAACGGATTCGAGGAGCATGGAAAGATGCGTGATGTTCCCGTTGCTGTCGGAATGAGAATAGCCGGTGAAAGTGAACACGTACCCGTCGGATGTTCCGTCGGATGCAGTAAGCGTGAGCGACGTGGGTGACTTTGCAGTGCTGAGATACGTCGTGAAGAACGTGGTGATCTCCGCATCGAATGCCGTATTCAGCGGATTGAACGTTGGCGCATTTGAATTCAGGGTTGTTCCCAGGTCGGCCACCGCCCCGCCTGCGCCCGGGGGAAAATTCGAAGCCGGAACGTTCGTGACGCAGACCCAGCTTACCGAATTGCCGCCGGGTGTTCCGCGGTATACATTATAGCTCACTGTTCCGGCAGGCTGCATGTCGTTCGGCGCCCACGCGATATTTACAGCAACGTTCGCCTCCGGCAGCGTGATGGAAGAAACAAGGTATTGCGCGAAGGTTTCTTTGCCGTTCGCATTCAACGCGGTGACGGCATAATAGTAAGTGCCCTGCGGAAGCGTCGATACCGGCGGATTTTTTCCCTGGTTGAGCAGCGACAAAGAAACCCCGGAAACGCCGTTCCCGAAGATGACGTATTTGGGAGAAAGGATGCGTTCCGTGAGCGCATTCCCGAACGGATCGTTCATGCACTGCGCGTAAGCGGCGTTGGCAGGATTGCTGTTGATGAACGAGCTGTAGCTTTTGAATACGAATTCACGCTGGGGAATAACGCCGGCGCCCTGCGGAAGAACAGCGTCTGCAGGATCGACCTGGATGCGGATCGGCATGCCGAACTGGTCGATCATGGTGGTATTTAAATATAACGTGTTTGAAGCATTGTAGGTAAACTCCACGAAGTCATAAACACAGGTGGCCGTGAGCGGGCTCGGCTGCTGCGGCGCTCCCGTGGCATCGCTGATCACGGAAGGATTGGCGCCGAAACCGAAAACGATGTGCGCCGATTGGATCTGCACGGCAGGAAGACCGATGGAATACGTTCCGGGTGCATCATACACGTTGAAGGCTTCAACGGAACTGCCTGCGGAAGGCGCTGTGGCGTAATCGGGATTCGCTCCGGCAGAGAGGTAGACCCATGTATCTTTTCCAAGCGCGGTTCCTTTCTGCGGACCATGCGAAGGTGTATAAGCCTCGAGCAGCTGGCCGTACATGATGGCGTGAATGTTTCCGAATGCCAGGGCGCTTTTCCCGATGACGAGAGATGTTGTAAACATAGATGCGGTTTTTTAATATGAATGATGCAAGATTTCAGGTGGATGGATGAACTTGTTTTCCGTTCAGCCGGTTGGGTTCATGGAATATTGATAAATAAACAAATTTTTTTGATTGCGCCGGTAAACAGGACGAAACGCCTGCGTTAACATCCGGGAAGCGGGAAAGAAAAAGCCCCCCGTTTCCGGAAGGCTTTCACAAGAAAAGTTGTAAGATAAATCAGTTCGCGATCACGATCTTTTTCGTGACCGTCGCTTCGTTGTTCACGATGAGCGAGAAAAAGTAAACGCCGTTGCTGAGGTTCGTGCAATCGATGCCGGTGGTTGCACCGAAATCATTTACCGCGGTTTCGCTGACTGTTTTGCCGGACAGGTCCGTTACGCGGATCGTGCCTCTCGTCAGCGCGCTTGCATTGGTGAATGAAACGGAAGCATGGCCGTTCACCGGGTTCGGGAATACGTTCATGCTGAAAGCGTTTGCAGCTGCACCAGCGATGCCGGCAGCATTGCCCCATTCGTCGATCACGATGTGGTTCGTGTTCCACTTATCACCGGAATCTTCGCTGCCGTTGTTGTTCACGGCATTCAGCGCGGCCCAGAAAGAAACGGTCCCGGTCCCGGCCGCAGGTGCGGTCCAGTTGAACGTCTTTACATACGTCGTGCCGGTGCCGCCCGTACCTGTTGTCGCCGCGTTCGGCGTATTGTGCTCCACGAGATCAACTACAAAATTTCCCGACTGCGGTGTGGCATGATGCGTACCCGCCGGGAACGGAGCTGTCCATGTTCCCGCATTGCTTGGTGTGGTCACGGCCGAAGAGCCGCGGATGCAGCCCACCTGTAACCCGAATTTCGGCAGCGTCGCCGCGGTCGTGTTTGTTCCCGTGATTGTGACGGTGTACAGCATTCCGCCAACGTAATGCGTGGTTGGCACGCCCACTGAATCGAATTCGACCGTCAGTGTAATACCGGTGGTGGCAGTAGAGGAATGACAGCCGCTGGCTTTGCATCCCTGCGGATTGCTCAGCCCGGTTTCAGCGCCGGTGCAATCCCATCCGTGGCTTCCCGCTCCGTTATTATAACCTGTGACAAGGAAAAAGCAGCAGGTTGCAGCAAGCAATACAACGAGAGTTTTCTTTTTTTTCATGAAGTTTTTGTTCTGGTGTGATAGAATGTTTTGTTTGAGCAGCCCAAAAATAGGTGTTAATACAACTAAAAAAATGCCGGCATTCACTATTATTTCATACGGGAAAAGGGGGGTGACAAAACATGTCAGTCGTCGGTGTCCTCGTCCTCGCGGATGAAGGCGGACCGCACGGGGGAAGGGCAGGGACGGCTGTCGCCTTTGACGGCCCACCAAAGCACCTGGTTGAAATCATCCTCGTTCACGTTGTCTTCTTTGTCGAAATTGAAATCTTCGCTCATCTTCTGCCATTGGTTCATCGCTACGTTCTTTTCGAACAGGTTGGCCTGCGCCTTCCGTGCATGGAACGGCGCCGTATTGGCTGTATCGCTGAAGCATCTCCACAGCGGTTCCGCCGCGGCATCGTACTGGCTCATCGGCGGAAGCCCGAGGATCAACTCCATCGTCCTCAGCACCGACGTGGTCGAATACATGGTGTGATCGATGAATTTGCGTTTCACGAAACCGCCGGCGACATACAATGTGCTGCGGTGTGCGTCCACGTGGTCCGGGCCATTCTGCGCGTCGTCTTCGAGAATGAAAACAGCGCTTTCCTTCCAGATCGGGGAATGGCTGAGGTAATCCACGAACAGGCCGGTGGCAAGATCGTTGTCGGCGACCTGCGCGTTCGGGGAAGGCTTTCCGAGCCTGAGGCCCTGCGTATGATCGTTGATGAAACGTAATGTGTTCAGCTGCGGAACCTGCCCGATGCTGAGCAGGGAATCGAAATCCCGTTTCCATTCCGAAAAACGCGTGGTGTCCATTACCGACTGGTCCCAGCTGGTGTAATACGGGCAGAAGTGGTTCTGCAGCACGGGGATATTCGGTTTGAAATCATCCGCAAATTCTCCGTACGTACGGTAGCTCACGCCGAAGCGCTTGCAGAAATCCCAGATGAAGCCGTTCTTGTTGTTGGCGATATCGCGGTTGCCTTCCGCATCGTACGAGCCGCCTCTTCCGCCGTAGCTGGTGGGCCACGTTTTTTCGAGATAGTCGTCGGCGTAGCCGCCCAGGCTCCAGTTGTGACCGTCCGCGCTCACTTCGCTGTCCACGTAAAAATTGTCGAACAGCACAAAATCCCCGGCGATCGCATGCAGGTTGGGCGTAATGTTTTTTCCGAAGAGCAGGAGGGATGTGTCGCCGTTGCCGCCCGGCATATCGGCGAGCACCTGGTCGTACGTCCGGTTTTCCTTGATGATGTAAAAAACATATTTGATCGGCGAAGGATCGCCGGTCCTGGTGGGAATGGGATTACCCGCCTGCCCGTCTGCCCGCTCTTCTTTTTCTTTCGTGTAAGGTGTGTTGCGGTAAACCTGCTGCGAATAAACGGACAATGTTTTTTCATCGGGAACAGGAATGATGCTGAGCGTTCCTTGGAACAGCGAGCCGATGTACTGTTCCTCGTGATGCGTCGTATCGCTGTGCTGGTAATTCACGTTTCCGTATGGATTCGGTCCGAACGGATCCGGCAGCGAAGAAAATCCTTTCCCGTTGGAAACGAAGATCACCCGGTTCGCCACGCGCACGCAGGTCGGGTACCAGCCCACGGGAATGAAGCCTTTACTTTTGCTGTGACCGGGAACGGAGACGTCGAACACGGCGAGACAATTGTTATCCGCATTGGCGATGAAGAGCGTTTTGTCGTCTTCGCTCAACGCAATGCTGTTCGTGGTGGAACCGGGAGGCGCTGCGGGAAACAAAGCCGCGTTCAGCGTTTCGGTCACTGTGTTGCGCTGCAGGTCGATCACCGAAACGGAATTGTCATTCGCGTTGGAAACAAAGAGCAGCGTTCCCTTCGTGTTCAGCGCCATGTCGTTCGGGTTGTCACCGACGATCACCGATCCACGCAGCTGGCGTTTTTCCGTGTCGAACAGGACGACCTTGTCGCAACCCCAGCACGTG
>DASTSF010000014.1:0-12435 GCA_035760825.1 Bacteroidia bacterium | reverse complement strand
AATCGCCGAATCCGGTGTAAAGCTCCGGCGCACGTAAAGCTTATGACGTAGGTAAACAAAAAGATAAGGCAGGAAAACAGAATCCTTGTTGAAAAAACCGTTTTCCATCTCGCGGCTTGCCATGGGATAAGTGTGCCCGTCGCGGATCTCGGAACGGAGCGCAGCGAGCAGCCGGAAAAAATCCATGGCCGTCATCGGCGCTTCGATGCGGCTGTAGAGGCTGTCGAAAACGAAATCGAGGCGTTTTTTCGGGGTGTAGAGATAGAGGTTCGGATCTTTCCGTTCCAGGCGTGCGCGGAGCGCCGTGAAATCTTCCTGCAGCTGCTTTACCGTGAACAGCTTCGCAGGGTCGTACTTTTTTTCCGTTTTTCCTGCGGCAAACGAAGCCAGCAGCAAAATGAGCGCAATGTAAAACGGGGTCCTCATCTGATTATTCATACGATCGCGGAGAAAGATCGTTTCGCCGCAATGGACTATTTTCTCACGCCGGCGACGAGCTCGAAAATATCTTCCTTCCGGAGGTATTTCTGCGCCAGCTCGCGCAGCTCATTTGCCGAAACCGAACGTATCGTTTCGAGATAGCGCTCGTAGTAATCGTACCCGAGACCATACCCGAGCAATCCTTTCAGCCGGTCGCCCAGCGCAAAAGGTCCGTCGGTGCTGCGGAGGAAAACGCCGGTCATGTAATTGCGTACAAGTTCCAGTTCTTCTTCCGGAATCAAATCATTCTGCAGGCGCGCGATCTCGGAATAAATTTCTTCCAGCGCCGCATTCGTCACTTCAGCGCCAACCTCGGTCGAGATCACGAAATAGCCCGCATTGTACATCGACATGATGCCGGAGCCGATGCCGTAAGTATATCCTTTGTCCTCCCGGATATTCGACATCAGCCTCGATCCGAAATAACCGCCGAGAACGGTATTCAGCACGAGCATCGCGTGGTAATCGGGGTGCGTTTTGTTGAACAGCGGGCGGCCCATGCGTATGGCAGACTGGATCGCGCCGGCTTTTTCGACGGTGTGTATTCTTTCCGCGGAAGGCGAGAACGGCGCGAAATCATCCGCTGCAGCTTTTTTGCCCGGATTTCCCGCCGGGTATTTTTCCAGCAGCGCTTCCAGTCCCTGCGGGATTTTACCAGACGCCACGATCGTGCAATTCTCTTTTGCGTAAAAAGTCTTGTGGAACGCGTCGAGGTCTTTTCTCCCGATGGCATCGAAATCCGTGAGCTTTACTGCAGCGCCGTACGGATTTTTTTCACCGAAAATAATCTCACCGAATTTCCTCCGCGCAAGAACGGAAACCTTGTCCGAATCGACGATGAATTTCTGCTTCTTGTTATCGATATACACGCGGAACTCGTTTTCCGGGAACGACGCGCCGCAAAGAATTTCGCTCACGATCTTCATCACCGGTTCGAGATGGCGGTTCATGGTGAAAACGGTGAAGGACGACGTATCCTTTCCCGGTTCCGACTCGATGAAGGCGCCGAAGTAATCCAGTTCTTCCGCTATTTCCTCCGCGCTGCGCTGCGCAGTTCCTTCGTCGAGCATCTCGTTCACGCCGGATGCGACGAGCGTTTTCTGCTGGAAGCGCGAGCCCGCGTTGAAAATAAAGTCGAGGCGCAGCACATCCTGCGTGCCCGCATCGAGCAGCCAGAGATCGTTTCCTGCGGAAAGCTTCACGCGTTCCGCGCGGGGAATATCAATGCTGCCGATGGTATGAAATTCAGGTGCTGTCGTTCTGTCGATGCTCATGGTTCAGTTTTTCCTTGCTGATTTATAAAAAAGCGAAGAGCAGTTGGTCTTCCGGAGTATTTTCGCCGCGGTCCGCTGCACCTCTTCCGCCGTCACTGCGTTGTATTTTTCCACTTCGCGATCGATCATCGCCGCATCGCCGAGCAGTTCGAAGAAAGCGAGGTTCATCGATTTGTCGAGAATGTTCATTTCACCGAACTGCATGGACGATTCGATCTTGTTCTTCACTTTCGTCAGTTCCCGCTCCCCGGTTTTCTCATCCACCAGCTTCTGCAGCTCCGCGAAAACGGCATCTTCTGCTCTTTCCACGGGAACGCCCGGCGAAATTTTCCCCGACACGATGAACAGGCCCTTGTCCAGGTCGCCCATCACGAACGCGCTCACTTCCGTAAAAATGCGTTCCTCCTTCACCAGCCGGTTGTACATGCGCGAGGAATTCCCGCGCGATAAAATGTCGGAAACTATATCCATCACGTAATACTCACTGTCCTTTCGTTCTCCCATGTGAAACGTCATGTACAGCGCATCGAGCGGAACATCCTTCACCACCGTTTCACGGCGGTATTCATTCTGCTCCGGTTCGGCCGGAAGATCCCGTACCGGTTTTTTCCCCGGCGGTATCGGGCCGAACCATTTTTCGGCCAGCGCTTTCACATTTTCCGTCGTCACTTTTCCCGACACCACCATGATCGCGTTCGAAGGATTGTAATGTTTCCCGAAGAACGCTTTCACGTCCTCCATTTTCGCTTCTTCAATGTGGCGGATCTCCTTCCCGATCGTCGCCCACTTGTACGGGTGCACTTTGTACGCCAGCGGGCGGATCAGCAGCCACACATCGCCGTAAGGCTGGTTCAGGTAGCGCTGCTTGAATTCCTCGATCACCACGCTGCGCTGCACCTCCAGGCTTTTTTCCGAGAACGCGAGGCTCAGCATGCGGTCCGATTCCAGCCAGAAAGCCGTTTCCAGGTTTTCCGCCGGCAGCGTCAGGTAATAGTTCGTAATGTCGTTCGAGGTGAACGCATTGTTCTCGCCGCCCACGCGCTGCAGCGGTTCGTCGTAATTCGGGATGTTGACGGAACCGCCGAACATCAGGTGTTCGAACAGGTGCGCAAATCCCGTGCGGCTTTCCTCCTCGTCGCGCGCGCCCACGTCATACAGGATATTGACGCAGGTCAGCGGCGTCGCTTCGTCGTGGTGAACGATCACGCGAAGTCCGTTGGTGAGGGTGAATCGGTCGAATTTTATCATTGCGTATTGACTAATGAGACGTGAAACTTTATGTTTTATTTTTTGGGCGTGCCCCCGTACTTCTGCTTTGCGCAGTACCGGGGTCGTGCTATCCGCTGCAAGTCCTCATCCTGCGGATTGCGGGCTTTCCGCTTCTATCACTCACGCAGGTGATTGATCCGTTGTACACAATTCATTTTTCACCGCTTCGTATTCCGCCACGATTTCCTTCATGATCTCCGCGGCCGGTTTTATTTCGCGCACCATCGCGCTCACCTGTCCTATCTCCAGCTCTCCCTCTTCCATATCGCCTTCAAACATTCCTTTCTTCGCACGCGCCCGCCCGAGAATTGCTTTCAGCTCCTCCGCACCCGCCCCGCGCAGCTCCGCCTCCTCTATCGCTTTGTAAAATTTATTTTTTATCAATCGCACCGGCACCAGCTGCTTCATCGTGACTATCGTGTCGCCTTCCTTTGCATCCGTCACCGCATGCTTGAAATTCTCATTCGCCGACGATTCCACCGAAGCCACGAATCGCGAACCGATTTGCACGCCTTCCGCACCGAGCGCCATCGCGGCCAGCATTTGCCGGCCCGAGGCAATTCCCCCGGCAGCGATGAGCGGTATCGAAACCGCATTCCGCACCAGCGGAATGAGCACCATGGTCGTCGTTTCCTCCCGTCCGTTGTGGCCGCCGGCTTCAAAGCCTTCCGCAACCACGGCATCCACCCCGGCTTCCTGGCATTTCACCGCAAATTTCACGTTCGACACCACGTGTACCACCGTTATTCCGTTCTGCTTCAGCAGGGGCGTCCACGTCTTCGGGTTTCCCGCCGACGTGAAAACGATCTTCACGCCTTCGCTGATGATCACGTCCATGTGCTTTTCAATGTCGGGATACAGCAGCGGCACATTCACGCCGAAAGGTTTCGCAGTGGCCGCCCTGCATTTGCGGATATGCCCGCGCAGCACGTCCGGGTACATGGAACCCGAGCCGATCAGGCCGAGTCCGCCGGCATTGCTCACCGCGGAAGCCAGCTCCCATCCGCTGCACCAGATCATGCCGGCCTGTATGACGGGAAACTCAATATTGAAAAGCGAGGTGATCCTGTTTTTCATAAAAAAGGCAGGCGCTAAAAGTAAACATAAAGCCCTGTTCCGTTTGGAAATGCGGGCTGTTTTTTGTTACTTCGTAAACACGGTTTTTTGCGTAAAAACTTCAACCATGAAGAAACTTTTATTTGCCGCAGTTATTGTGCTGACCCCGTTCATTGCGCGTGCGCAATATTTCTGGGATTTCGGCGTGGGCGTCGGCGGATCCAATTACCTCGGCGAAATGGGTGGAAAGCAGCTGACGCGCCGCGATTTTGTGATGGACATCAAGATGAAGGAAACGCGCCAGGCGGTCAACGGTTTTGCGCGTTACAAAATATCACCGCAGTTCTCCATCAAAGGCAACCTTTCCTACGCCTGCATCCGTGGCGCCGACAGCCTCTGCACCAACGAGCCGCGTTACTGGAGAAATCTCAATTTCCGCAACCAGATGTTCGAGCTCAGCGCGGAATGCCAGTATTTTTTCTACGAGATCAACGACCTCGGACACACTTACCGTTACCGCAATAATTTCCGCGCCTACATCGGTCTCGGCATCGGCGGACTTTACCACAACCCGAAAGGCAATTTCAACGGAACGTGGATCGCCCTGCGTCCCCTGGAAACTGAAAATGTGCGGTACACGAAAGTAACGCTGACAATACCCGCCACTGCCGGTTTCTATTTCACGGTCAACAAGCACTACCGCATCGGCTGGTGCATCGACTGGCGCACCACATTCTCCGATTATCTCGACGACGCCAGCACGTTTTACGTTCAGAACACGGTTCCCGGCGCAGCGGCGGTCGCCGACCGTACCAATCACGCGGCAGCAAACGCATGGGGCGCACAGAACAGCAACCCCGGCTTCGGAAACAATTTCGGTTACCAGACCTGGACCGACAGCGACGGCAACGTTCACCTGAACAAGCGCGGAGATCCCACGCACAACGACTCATTCATTACGACAAGCGTCGAGTTCAGCTACGTTATCCGCGGCAAAAGCTCCATCTACAAATCGCATTACAGCTACATGTTCAAAGGCAAAAAGTACAAGCACAGGAAAGTCAGGGCGAAGTTCTGATCCGCCTGCCGCCAAAAACCATCTGCCGTTCCTTCCGGGACGGCAGTTTTTTTTATATTTTGTATCCACAACTTATTCACAGGCAGCAACTTTACGCCGCCGCCCTTCGTAAAAGAAAACAACGTTCACGAAAGACCCTAACCTCCAAAACGGTTTAACATGAGAAAAGCTACTCCCTTCGTTAAAACCGCGCTTCTCGCGTCTTCCCTTTTCCTGCTTCCGTTCATTGCGCACGCCCAGTATTACTGGGACATCGGCATTTCAACCGGCGCATCGAATTACCTCGGCGATATGGGCGGAAAGCAGCTGACCCGGCGTGATTTCGTTTCCGATATGAAAATGTCGCAGACGCACATGACCACCACAGGCCTCGTGCGCTACAAGGTCAACCCGTTCTTTTCCGTGAAAGCCGATATTGGCTGGGCGCGGATTTCGGGCGATGACAGGCTTTCCTCCAATCCCGGCAGGAACGGCCGGAACCTGAGCTTCCGCAACGATCTTTTTGAAGCAGCGGCACAGGCGCAGTTCTGCTTTTACGAGATCAACGACCTCGGGCGTACATTCAAGCACAAGAACAGTTTTCGCGCTTATGTAGGACTCGGAGCAGGCATGGTGTACAACAACCCGAAGGCACTTTACAACGGAAACTACGTGGCCCTGCGCCCGCTGATGACGGAAGGAAAACGCTACACCGCCGTTACAGGCATCATTCCCGCTTCGATGGGGTTTTATTTCACGATGAATAAACAATGGAGAATAGGCTGGGATTTCACGTGGCGCACGACGTTCACGGATTACCTTGACGATGTAAGCACCGTTTATGCCGATCCGTCCACGCTTTCTTCAGCAACAGCGGCCGCGCTCGCGAACCGGACGCATGAAAAGACAAACATCGATCCCGCGTTCGCGGAAAACTTCACCCCCGGCAGCAAGCGTGGCGATCCCACGCACAACGATTCCTACCTCACGACAAGCATCGATCTCAGCTACGTGATGCGCACAAAAAGCGACTGGGAAAAGCAACATGCCACATGGCTTCACAACCGCCCGGGAAAATTCGACAACGACCACCGCTACCAGCAGATCCTCTGGTGGCACGTCAAACGAAAAGTAAGAATCGTTTTCTGAACCTTCAGCGCCCTCCGGGGCGTTTTTTTTCAGCTGAAAAACTGGAGCACTTTCGAAAGCGGTTTCCACCAGAGCGTCAGAAAACCAGGACGCAGTCCGTTCACCTTCCAGGCGCGGCGGTCTTCACGGTTGGCGCGTATCCTGTTCTTCAGCGAAACATTGCTTACGCCACCGACGCGCATTTTTACGATCACTTCATGGAGGTATGCCGTTGAAATTTTGTGGCGGTGCAGCATGCGCAGCATGAGCTCGTAATCGGCGGCAGTGCGGAACGACGTGTCGAACTTCCCGAATTTTTCATAGCAGCTTTTCAGCAGGAAGAACGACGGATGCGGCGGCATCCAGCCTCTGCGGAAAATACCGTCGTGGTATTCGCCGGAGAACCATCGCCGCGTGATCTTCGAGAGGTCATTGCGGTCGACATAAACGAGATCGCCGTATACGCTTTCCGTTTTTTTCTCCGCGAAAACCTTCATCACATCGGACAGCACGGAAGGCGATGCATACACATCGTCCGCATGCAGGAACGCGATCACGTCGCCGGTGGCAAGATCGATCCCTTTGTTCAGCGCAAAATAAATTCCGTCGTCTTTTTCACTGACGATCTTCGCGATCCGCTTTTCATTCGCACGGACCATCTCCATCGTACCGTCCGTTGAAGCGCCGTCGACGATGATGTATTCCAGGTCGGTGTAATCCTGGGAAAGAACAGATGCGATCGTATCGGCGATCGTACCGGCGTTGTTGTAGCAGGCGGTGATGACGGAAATTTTCATGTTCGTTCCTGCGAAGATACAGCGCAAATCAGAATGGGTCCGCAGGAATTCAAATGGCCGGCACCATGAACGGCGTGTGCAGGTATGACGGGCAATCCTTCCATTATTTCACGCAATGAACTTCCTCACCCGGCCACCACGAAACGGTCTTTTCCCCGCAGGTCCTGCTTCAGCTGAACATCGGGATAACCGGATTTCTGGAAAAGAATGCACGTCTCCGGCCCGAGCGCCTCGTTGATCTCCACGAAAATTTTTCCACCCGGTTTTAATTTTGCTTTTCCCAGCGCTGCCAGCGCGCGATAAAAAACGAGCGCATCTTCGTCGGGAACAAAAAGCGCGGTGTGCGGTTCATAGTCCGTCACGTTCTTTTGCATGGAGCTGCGTTCCGAATTTTTCACGTAAGGAGGATTGCTGACGATAAACATGACGGAGGGAATCTTCCCCTGCTCTTCCGCGCGGAGAATATCGAGGTGAAGAAACGCGATCTCCGTTTCCAGCTTCTGCGCATTTTCCCTCGCAACAGCAAGCGCCGGTTCCGAAACGTCCACGGCGTACACATGGGCGCGCGGGATCTTCTTTTTCAGCGAAGCCGCAATGCATCCGGATCCCGTTCCGATATCCGCAATTGAAAAAGTTTCCGGGTGCGCTTTTGCCTCTTCCACCACGAGCTGCACCAGCTCTTCCGTTTCCGGGCGGGGAATGAGCACGTCGGGCGTGACTGAAAATTCCATCCCGTAAAACCACGCTTTTCCCAGGATGTACTGGACCGGCTTTCCCCGTTTCAGGTCTTTCACTGCAAAATGAAACCTGAGCAGGTCGGATTCCGTGACGGTGCTTTCACCTTTCAGCAGGAGGTCGCTTTTCGTCATCCGCACAAAATCGAAAAAGCAGAACTCGATGAACTTTTCGATCTCTTCTTTTTCGTACAAAGCCGAAAGCTCGTGCCGGAAATACTGCACAATGTCGCGGACTTTATTGGAGGGGATCTTCAATGCTGTTTTCGTTTTTTCCGGTCGCTGCGCCGGCTAATCTGCAGGAGCGGACCGGGACCAGGATTTTTTCATTCTTCCTTTTTCACCGGCAGCGTTTCCGGGTTGGGCGTTTCATAGCCGGGCTGCACGTGCAATCCAGATTTTTTCGCTTCACCGATCATCAGTTCCCAGGCGGCGGCGCGTTCATTCGGAATTTTTCCATCGAGGATCGCTTCGCGGATCACGGTTTTGATAATTCCCACCTGCAGCGAGGGCGCGATATTGAGTGCTTTCATGATATCCTCGCCGGTCACCGGCGGCTGCCAGTTCCGCACCTTGTCCTTCTCCTCTATTTCCTTCAGCTTCCTGCGCACGATCTCGAAATTCTTCAGGTAACGTTTCACCCGCGTTTCCTGCTTCGAGGTGATGTCGCATTCGCAGAGGATCATCAGTTCATCGACATCGTCGCCGGCATCGAACAGCAGGCGGCGAACGGCTGAATCCGTCACCTCCTCTTTCGAAAGAACGATCGGGCGGAGATGCAATTGCACGAGTTTCTGCACGAATTTCATGTGCTCGCTGAGCGGGAGCTTGAGCGCGGCAAATATTTTCGGCACCATGCGTGCGCCGCGGTCTTCGTGCCCGTGGAAGGTCCAGCCGTGCTCCGGTTCGAAACGCTTGGTCGCCGGCTTCGCGATGTCGTGCAGGATGGCGGACCAGCGCAGCCAGAGGTTATCCGATTTCGCGGCGACATTGTCCAGCACCTGCAGCGTGTGGTAAAAATTATCCTTGTGCGCTTTCCCGTTCACAATTTCGACGCCGTGTAATGCGCACATCTGCGGGAAGAAAATTTTCAGGAGACCGGTATCGAAAAGAATTTTGAAACCGACCGAAGGAACTTTCGACGCGATGATCTTGTTCAGCTCGTCGGTGATGCGTTCCTGGGAAACGATCTTCAGGCGCGGCGCGTTCTCCTTTATGGAAGCAAGACACTTGTCCTCGATGGTGTAATCGAGCTGCGTGGCGAAGCGTATGGCGCGCATCATGCGCAGCGGATCGTCGGAAAATGTGATGCCCGGATCGAGCGGAGTGCGTATGATCTTCTTTTCCATATCGGCCCTTCCGCCGAACGGGTCGAGCAATTCGCCGTACTTTTTTTCGCCGAGATTTATCGCCAGCGCATTGATCGTGAAATCGCGGCGGTCCTGGTCGTCCTTGAGCGTACCGTCTTCCACCACGGGCTTGCGCGAATCGCGGCTGTACGATTCTTTTCGTGCACCGACGAATTCCACGTCCCAGTCGTCCAGTTTGATCTGCGCCGTTCCGAAATTGCGGAACACATGAACGTGCACGGAAAGTTTTTTCGCCACGGCTTCGGCAAGCAGGATCCCCACGGCTTTTATTTCGGGATCGTGGCTGACCGCAACGACATCGATATCCTTGCAGGGACGTCCGAGGATCGAGTCGCGCACGTAACCACCGATCACGTAGGCGTCAACGCCGAGACGGGCAGCTTCACCGGAAATGATCTTAAAAACAGGATGGGCGAGAAATTTTTCTGTTTCCATTCGCGGCAAAGGTAAAAGATGCTTCGTTTGGAAAAACACCGGCAGATGCGCGGAGAGGCTTCAGGTACGGACGGTGATGGTGAACTTCGCTCCTTCGTTCACCCCGCTTTCGACAGTGATCTGTCCACCGAGATCCGTCACGTGGCTGTAAACGAGGTAAAGACCTATCCCTTTGCTTTCGTTGTGATCGTGGAATTTCTGGTGGAGCCCGAATATCCTGTCCTTCACTTTGGCCATATCAAAACCGCGGCCATTATCAGAAATGACCAGCTTTACCGTATCGTCCGTTTTTTCGGATGAGATGCTGATAACAGGAAACACGTCCGGCCGGGCGTATTTGATGGAATTGGTGATGAGGTTGAGAAATATGCTTTTCAGGTACGTCCTGTTGAACATGATCTTGTTCAGCCGGGAAAAATCCGTGTGGACGGTCGCTTTCGACGTGTCGATCAGCGAGCGGATGGATTGCACCACTTCGTGAAGACATTCGCTCAGGTCGGTTTCTTCCACACGTGCATGGAGGCGATGCTGCTCGCTCAGGTTGTCGACATAATTATTCAGCGTTTGCTTCAGCCGGCTGCCCGACAGTTTAAGTATCTCGAGCAGCTCGAGCGTTTCCGGGTCCGCCACGCGGAACACGTCGATCATATCCAGCAGCGAAAGCAGGTTGTTCACCGGCGAGCGCAGGTCGTGCGAGGTGGTGAATGACAACTGCTTCAGGTCTTTATTCGCCATCGTCAGGTTCGCCAGGTGAACATTGCGTTCCGCTTCGAGCTTTTTCTTGTGCGTGATGTTTTTGGCAACAGCGAACACGAGTTTATCTTCGGGAACCGGGAATGACGTCCACGAAAGCCACACGATTTCGCCGGTTTTCGTTAAGTACCGGTTCTCGAAATTGTAAAGCGGCTTTGAACGTCTCAGTTCCTCCCTCACACGCTCGGTTGCGATTTTGTCCTCTCCGTAAACAAAATCATTGACGGGACGGGCAAGCAATTCTTCTTCCGTATAGCCAAGCACGGCAGAAACAGCGGGATTTATTTTTTTGAAATAACCGTCAAAACCTGCAATGCAGAGCAGGTCGGGTGAAAGATGGAAAAACAGCTCGTAATTAAACTTTTTATTTTCCATTGAAGATTATGAGTAACGACAACTGCGGCGCTAAATTATCTGCCGGACAGATTTTTTACAACTTCTGCAGGATCAATTTCGAGGGCGCATCTGAAATGTCCTTCCGGGCAGGCTTTATAACCGTGCAGTCCGCAAGGGCGGCAGGAAAGTTTTTCTTTTGTTTCCGCCACGAAGCTTTTATCCGATAGCGGACCAAAACCGAACGCAGGAACCGTTGAGCAAAAGATGGCGGTCACCGGTGCATTCATCGCGCTCGCGAAATGCATGGGCGCGGAATCATTGACAAAATTCATCGATGCGCTTTCCATCAGCGCGGCCGATTGCAGGAACGAAAGATGCCCGGCCAGGTTGGCAATATTCCCGTGCCGGCTGTTGCGCAGGATGTCCTCGCAGGTTTTATTATCCGAAGGCGCGCCGAGCAGGAAAATGCGGAATTCACGGGGCACCAGCTTGATCAGTTCCACCCATTTTTCCTCCGGCCATTGTTTCGTGAACCAGACGCTCGTGGGCGCCATACAAACGTATTTGCCCGAACTTTTGTGGAAAGAAACGTGTTTGTAATCCGCTTCGGAGGGATACAACTTTGGCCGTTCCGGCTGCGAATCGGTGAGGTGCTGAATCAATTCCAGGTTTCTACGCACTTCATGTTTCCCGTTGCCGATCTCGTGCGCGATGCGTTTCGTAAAAAAACGGCTCCAGGGATTTTTATCGAAACCGATCTTCTCTTCCGCACCGGAAAACGCAGTGAGAAATCCCGACGAACCGAAGCGATGCATGTTCACCACGACATCATATTTCTTCCGCCGTATGCGGCGCAGCAATGAAAAAAGATTCTTCAGCTTGCCGTTCTTCTTGTCGAAGATCAGCACTTCGTCCAGCAGCGGGTGACCGGTAAGCAAACCTTCATTTCCTTTTTTCAGCAGGAAATCGATCTTCGCCCCGGGATAAAAACGGTGCAGCTTTTCAATGAGCGGCGTCGCGAGAACGACGTCGCCGGTGAAAGCGGTTTGTATGAGGAGGATGCGGTTCAATGAAAAACAAAGTTAAGCGCGCTGTCCGAATGAAACGCGGATTATTCCTGGTATTAACGGGGAATGCGCCGGATCATTGCAAGGGAGAATACGACGTTTCATAGACAGAATCGAGCAACGGCTTTTTCCTGTTCCGGGACTTTTTTACAGGCAGTACATATTCGTAATCCGTCACTTTGCTGATCATTCCACCGGCATCATAAACAAAAACAAATTCGTATTCCTTTCTTCCCGTCCTCTTTTTTCCATTGGCGGAATACGTCACCGAAACCAATGAATCGAGGCGTGTACCCGTCCTGCAATAGGTATCCGTGTATACCAGCTGTCCCGACTGTTCCGCAAACGTTATCTTCGACAGCTTTCCATTTCCATAATATTCATAATGATCGACCCCGGCCGATTTTCCGTAATCCCATGTGAGCAACAGGTTGTCCGCTTTATTCCACATCTGCGCATCCAAGGTCAGCCATCCCGTGACGCCTGAAATCCGGAATAAATGAGAAATATGCAGGACGTTGGCATCCTTCTCATCCGTTTTATACGCGAGTGAATCAGAAACGAGAATGACGCCATTGACACGATCAAGGAAATGTCTCGACACCAGTTTCCCGTTTTCATCGTATGCGTACACGAACGTTCCCATCCTGAAATAGGGACGAACGCCCAGCTCGTTATC
>DASTSF010000013.1:0-13706 GCA_035760825.1 Bacteroidia bacterium | reverse complement strand
AAAACCGGTGAATTATCCCGTCGATCACCGCACGCATTTTGTCAAGCGATGCGTGGCGCTTCCGGGCGATACGCTGCAGATCATCGACCATGAAGTGTACATCAATGGCGTTCTTCTGCCCATGCCGCAGAAGGTGCAGCTGAATTATACGGTGAAAACAGACACGGCGAATTTCAAAAAGCTTCACCTCGAAAAGCTCGGCCTGATGCGCGAAGGCCGCGAGGGCAAATACGAAATGCTCACGATGACGCTGACGCAGCGGCAGGCAGACAGTCTTCGCCTTGTGAAAGAAATAATTTCCGTCGACGCCGATATTTCGCGGGCGGGACTTTACGACGAACAGTTGTTCCCGCATTCGGAATCGTTCCCGTGGAACCTCGATAATTACGGTCCCGTGGTCATTCCGAAAAAAGGTACGACCGTAAAGCTTACCGTCGACAGTCTTCCGATTTATGAGCGCATCATCGTGAACTATGAGCACAACACCATGAGCGTGAAGAACGACAGCATCTTCGTCAATGGAAAATACACAACGTCGTACACGTTCCGGATGAATTATTTTTTCATGATGGGCGACAACCGCGAATATTCCATGGATTCACGTTACTGGGGCTTCGTTCCGGAAGATCATATCGTAGGCCGGGCCGTGATGATCCTTTTTTCCTACGACAGGAAGAACGGGCATGTGCGGTGGGACCGCTGCTTCGAGAACATCCACTGAAGTTTTTTGCTGTGAAAGAAGTGCTGCTTCCTTCCGTTTATGCAGGACCTGTGAGCTGGTACCGGGCTTTTTTTTCAACGGAAAATGTGCGGATCGATGTGCACGAAAATTACGTGAAGCAGACCTGGCGTAACCGTTGCCGCATTGCCGGACCGAACGGTGTACAGGATCTTGTTGTACCCGTGAAGACGGAAGGCAATCACACCGCCGTGAAAAACGTGCGCATCGACTACAGTGAAAGCTGGCAGCGCAAGCATTGGGGGGCGATCACATCTTCCTATGGGAAATCGCCTTTTTTTGAATTCTATTCGGATCGTTTCCGTCCATTTTATTTTCAGCGCGATTGGGAGATGCTGACCAGCCTCAACCATGAACTGTTGCGCGTTACGCTGGAAGCGTTTGGCGTGAAAAAAGAATTTTCACTGACGCAGGAATTTATCCCGTATGCTGAAAACGACCTGCGGAAGATCATTTCGCCGAAGCATAAAAATGAAGAGATGAACAGTTCCCGGTACGTGCAGGTTTTCGGTGAGCGCCACGGATTTATTCCCGGGCTTTCCGTTCTCGATTTAATTTTCTGCACCGGGCCGGATGCCCGGAATTATCTTTAATTTAACGGGATCAATTTTTCGTCCCGCGTTCCAGCGATGAAAAAAGCATTCATTTTCCTTCTTCCTTTCGTGCTGATGTTTTCCTGCAGGAAGGACGACGAGGTTTATATTCCTGAAAATTTTGTCCGGTATTACGGCACTTCCGGTGATGAGATGGCGCGGAAAGTGCTTCGTCTTCCCGGCGGCGACCTGATGATCGCCGGTTACGGGCTGGGTCCCAACGGAGGAAATGATGTTATCCTTCTGAAAACGGACATGCACGGTAACCAGAAATGGATGAAGTATTACGGTGGCGCCGGAAACGAGCAATGCTGGTCGGTCGATCTCTGCGACGACGGGAACGTTGTGCTGGGAGCGACAACTTCGAGCCAGGGCGCGGGTGCAGACGATTTCTGGATCATCAAAGCGGATACAGCCGGAAATGTGATCTGGTCGAAAACATACGGCCGCCAGTACAACGATGACCTTACGCACCTCGTGAAAGCCCCTAACGGTTATCTCGCGGTCGGGATTTCAAACAGCGGTCATGATGACAACGCATGGACCCTGCGTCTCGATGAGAACGGGGACAGTCTCTGGAGCTACAACTGGGGCGGCAACATGGGCGACGGCGCCATGTCGGCCATCGCGATCGATACGGGTGGATTTGTGGTGACCGGGTATTATGCCAGCACGCAGACGAACGGTACGGACGGTTTCCTGCTCCTGCTGAACGATTCCGGCGTACAGGTGAACCTCTACACATACGGAACGGGCCACTATGACGAACCGCACGCGATCGTTCCTGCGATCGACGGGGATGGCTGGGTCGTATGTGGGCATTACGGCGACGTGGAAGCGGATCTTAACACGCACAATGTTTTTCTCGAGCAGATCGGGCGCAACGGTGTAAAAAAATGGCGGAAGGAATTCGGCGGCGCTATGCATGACGGAGGGGAAGATCTTGTCGCAGGGAAAAATGCCTACTACATCGCAGGCAGAAGCAACAGCCACGCCGGAACAATGGAAGATGTGTTCTATGTGAAAACCGATGCAGGCGGAAATCTCCTCGATCAGCAGTGGTTCGGCACGGATGCTGACGATGAAGGATACGGCATTTGCGTTGGGAAAGAAGCCGTGATCATCTGTGGCGCGTCTTCCGGCGGACCTTCCGGCGGAAAAGACATTTACCTGCAGCAGTTTGGAGATGTGAAGTGAGGCGTGGGTATTGAACGTGAGAGAAGGGAGATGCTTATTACGCAAGCTGAACTATTGCCGGAGTGTTATCTTTGCCGGAAATGTCATTCCTGAAAAAATACTGGGCCACGCTGCGAAGAATGCGCATACTGCATGTTCTTCACAACATGACGCATTTCGGGAAGCTGAAAAAAAATAAAACGCTTTACCGCAAATACGGGATCAGCAAGAGCGTTGTCGGATCCATTTCGCACGCGCATATCTCAAAACCCGGGGCGGAAATTCCGTGGCTCGACCGGCCGGATGCGGAAAAAATGCTGGCGGGAAACCCGGGACTCGAAAAATTCCCATTGCAGTGGCAGGAAGAATTGCAGAAATGGCCTGCGCGGGGATTTATGATCCTGGAAGGGTTTGCTTCGGGCGAAACCTGCGACCGCATCAACAGCGAGCTGGATGAGCTGATCCGGGAAAAGAAGGTCGATTTCGATTACACGAACTCGCGCGTGATGAACGCATGGGAACATTCACCCGCGATCCGCGCGATCACAAAAGACCGGCTGCTGAAAGAATTCCTTTCCTTCACGCTGGGACGCGAAACCGTTCCCTTCCAGACCATCAGTTTCCTCAAGGGAAGCCGGCAGAAAACGCATTCCGATTTCATCCACATGACCACCGAACCCGTCGGTTATCTTGCGGCGACGTGGATGGCGCTCGAAGATATTTCAGCTTCCGGCGGACCGCTGCATTATTTCCCGGGAAGCCACAGGCTACCTTACATTCTCGGGGAAGACTTCGATCATTCCAGCAATGCGCTCGTGATCGGCGATGACCTGTACGGCAATTACGAGAAAAAGATCGCGGAGCTCGTGAGTGAAAAAAAATTACAGAAGGAAATATTCCTCGCAAAGAAAGGCGACCTGCTCGTGTGGCACGCGAACCTGCTGCATGGCGGTGAACCGGTGACGGATGAAAATGCGTCGCGCAAAAGCCTGGTCACGCATTATTTCTGCAAAGGAGACATCATCTGCTACCACGAGATCACGCAGCGCCCGGCCATTCTTCCCTGATCATTTGTTCTTCCTGATCATGCATTCCACCGGGTAATGATCGGACAGGTTATCCGTGCGGATGACATTGAACTGCCACGTCGAAAATTGCGATGAATGGAAAATGTAATCGATGCGCGGGAACGGGAACGGATTGATGAACGTTTTCCCGAAACCTCTTCCCGATTCGAGAAAAGAATCTTCCAGGTTTTTCCCGATCGTGCGGTATGTGTATGAAGTTGGTGTATCGTTGAAATCTCCGCACACGATAACCGGGTAAGGACATTGCGCGATGTGATCGGCCACGGCCTGCGACTGGTTCGCGCGGCGGATATAAGCGCGTTTCATCCGGCGCAGGATGTTGCGGCTGTTTTCGAGCTCGTCGGCGGATTGTTCGGCTTTCGACATTTCCCGGAGAAATTTCAGGTCGGCGTAACCGAAGCTGATCGACTGCAGGTGCATGTTGTAAACCCGGACCGTATCGCCGTTCATCAGGATGTCGGTGTAAATGCAGATGTTGTTGCTCCGGTTGTTGAAGACGATCTTTCCCTCGTTCACGATCGGGAATTGACTGAACGTCGCCATTCCCCAGTGATCGTCACCGTGCAGCGAGATCGTGTATTCCGTGTGCGCATAAGGCAGCGCGAGCAGCTTTTTCAGCGAATCGAGATTGCGGAAACGCCCGGTGTCCTGGTTGAAAAATTCCTGGAGGCAGAGCAGCTGCGGTTGCTGCGCTTTCAGCAATGAAAATATCTCTGCGCGCGATTCCCGGTTGCCCGTCCAGTTGTACAGGTCGAACAGCTTCACGTTGTAGCTCATGATCTTCACGGCGCCCGGCGGCGATTTTTCTTTCGTTCCGAAAACGGCTGCCTGCCGGAAATACATCGGGAGACTGAGCAGGAACATGGCGAGGGAATAAAAGCCCCGCCGTTTTCGCCGGATCGTCCACCAGAGAAGCAGGAGCGCATTTACCAGGAAGAACAAAGGGAAAAGAAGCCCGGAAAAAGCAAGCGGCCAGAACACGGCAGGATTTACGAACGGCGCGAGGCACGAGAGTCCGAGCAGCAGGATGAACGTCCAGTTGACCGCATTGGCGATCCTTCCCTTTTTTCGTGCGGGAGGCGCGGTCTTGCTTTCGGTTTCACCGTTGTCGTTTTTCAAACGGATGTGGAAAAAGGTCGGTTATAGCTTATCGTGGTATTTGCGGAGGAAATCTTTTTCCTCCCTGTTGAGGCTGTCGTAACCGGAGCGGGAGATCTTGTCGAGAATTTCGTCTATGCGTTTTTTGACGTTCATCTTCTGCAAATTGTATTGTTCATCGGAAATGGAACGCCGGTGCTCGACGCGGAGCTTCGAACGTTTGAACGAAAGCAGCTGCGTGATGCCGTCGAAAAAAGTTCTCCCTCTTTTCAGCTGCCAGCCGTAGATAAAACCGAACAGCGCTCCGCCGATGTGCGCCACTTTTCCGCCCGTGTTTTCCGAAAGATAGATCACGGACGTAAGCAGGAATGCGACGAGCACGATCCATTTCAGCTGCACTTCGAAACGGAAAGGAAAAATAGTCATGCGAAGGTTGGGCGCATACGTCCCGATCGTCACCACCACGGCCATCACGCCCGCCGATGCCCCTTCGAGGCTGGAGTAGCGGAACGCCGGAACAAGGTTGCAGACGAGGACGAAAAGAAGTCCGCCGATAACGCCGCCGAAAACGTAAGTGCCGATGATCCGTTTCGGTCCCAGCTGTTCGCAGAATAATTTCCCGAGAAAGAAAAGCCAGAGCATGTTGAAGAAGAGATGCCCGAAGCCGAAATGCGTGAACATATACGTGATGAGCGTCCATATATGCGGGAAAAGGTCGGGCAGGGAAGAGGGAAGAACGAAATACTGCGCAACGAGCTCTTCCGCATCCGGCGTCATGGAAATGCGCATGATCTCGACGATCACATTCAGCACGATGAATACGCCGAGGTTGATGACGATGAGCCGCATCAGGCCCGCATACGTTCCGCGGAACGAATTTCTTATGTCTGCAACAATGCTCATACTCAGTAAAAATGTGTCCGGTCCCTCGAATAGATCTTCACGAGGATGAATCCAAAAATCATTCCACCCACGTGCGCAAAATGCGCGACGTTGTCGCCGGGCGCCGCCTGCCACGCGTTATAAACTTCGGCGCCGCCATACAGCACAGCGACCCATTTCAGCTTCATCGGGAGGCCGGGAAGAAAGAGGAAGCTCATCTGCGTATTGGGGAAAAGCAGGGCCGCGCCCATGAGCACGCCGTAGACGCATCCCGACGCGCCGATGAGCAGGTCGCCGGGCGGATAGGTGCGCATCACATCGGTAAAGCTGCCGAAACCGGAAAGCTGCTGGTAATGCAGGATGGAAGACCAGAGCTGGAAGATCATCGAGGCGCCGACGCCGCTGACGAAATAAAAAATGAGGAAACGTTTGGTGCCGTAAGCATTTTCGAGCATGTGCCCGAACAGCCAGAGACCGAACATGTTCATCACGAGGTGCGTTACGCTGGCGTGCATGAACAGGCTGGTGATGTACTGGTACCAGTGGAAAGCGGGGGAGAACGGGTGGAACAGCCCGAGATAGCCGTCGAGGTCGACGCCGCGCGAGGATAGCACGAGCATCTTCGCGAAATAAAAGATCGCGTTGATGATGATGAGGTTCAGCACACCCGGTGGAAACTGGGAATGCCGCATTGGCTTATATTGATGGTAATAGCTCACGTCCGGTACAATCGTTCAGCGACGGAATCGCTTGTCAATTTCTTCGACCGGGAAATTAATGAAGGCCGGTTTCCCGTCCGGCGCATGCGAAGGCGTTTCACAGGCGAAAAGCTCGTCCACCAGCGCCTGCATTTCTTCCGCGGTCATGGCGCGTCCCGGTTTTACGGCCGCCTGCTTCGCCAGTGAGCGCGCGAGGTTCTCTGCTCTTTCCAGATGAAGCTCCTGTTCGTTCTGCCGGAAATTATCGAGCATGCCTTCGAGCATCTGCAGCGCATTTTTTTCTTCGCTTCCCGGTGGAACGCCGTGGATCACGAACGTATTGCTGCCGAAAGGACGAAGATCGAATCCCAGCTGGTTGATCTCGTCGAGCAGCCCGCTGACCAGCGCCGTGTTCGAAGGTGAAAATTCGGCGGTCTCCGGGAAAAGAAGCTGCTGTGAATTCATTTTCTGCCCGGAAAATATTTTCAGGTAACGTTCATACAGCACACGCTCGTGCGCCCGCTGCTGGTCGATGACAAGAATGCCCGAGCGGATGGGAGAGAGGAGATAGCGTTCATGCAGCTGCCAGATCTTCGCGGAAAATTCTTCTTTCTTTCTTTCGGCTGTTGTTTCCTCTTTTTCCGTTTCGCTGCGGATCACGCCGGCATTCATGTGTGCAGTGAACAGTTCTTCCCAGTTGGAAAGATTGCTCTTTTCAGTGGGTGAAAAATGTGTGACATGCGTATGACCTTTCCCGCCTGCTCCGTTCTTACTGTCGGAAAACGGGTTGTAGGATGTGTCCACCGTAATGCCGGGAGCCGAAACAGGATCGCCGGGCCTGCGGTACGGAATTTCCATGCTCATCTCCTGCTCAAAATCCAGCGAGGGAGCGATGTTGTATTGCCCGAGCGATTTTTTTACCGTGGAGCGGATGATCGCATACACGGCTCGTTCGTCTTCGAACTTCACTTCCGTCTTTGTCGGGTGAATGTTCACGTCGATGGTTTTCGGATCGACATCGAGGAAAAGAAAATAGGAAGGATACGTGTCGGCCGGGAGCAGCTGTTCGTAAGCCGCCTGCACGGCGTGGTGGAGATACGGATTTTTTATGAAGCGCTTGTTCAGGAAGAAGAACTGCTCGCCGCGTGTTTTTTTCGAAAACTCCGGCTTGATGATGAACCCGCTCACGGAAACGATGTCCGTAGTTTCCTCGACGGGAACGAGTCGCGGGTTGTATGGGTTTCCATACAGCGAAATGATGCGCTGCCGGAAATTCCCTTTCTGCAGGTTGAACAGCTCGTTGCCGTTGTGCGTGAGCGAGAACGCGATCTGCGGGTGCGCGAATGCGACGCGTTCGAACTCTTCCACGATATGGCGGAACTCGACGGCATCGGATTTGAGAAAATTCCGCCGCGCCGGAACATTGAAGAAAAGATTTTTCACCGAGAAGGAAGTTCCCGGCGGAACAGCTACCGGTTCCTGCGAACGGAACACGCTGCCTTCGATGACGATCGCCGTTCCGACCTCGTCTTCTTCCCGCCGCGTTTTCAACTCCACGTGCGCGATGGCGGCGATGGAAGCCAGCGCTTCGCCCCGGAAACCCATCGTGTGCAGGTTGAAAAGATCGTCGGCGTGGCGGATCTTCGACGTGGCATGGCGCTCGAAGGAAAGACGCGCGTCCGTTTCCGACATGCCCTTACCGTCGTCCACCACCTGGATGAGCGTGCGGCCTGCGTCGCGTACGATGAGCTTTATGGACGTGGCGCCCGCGTCGACCGAATTCTCGAGCAATTCCTTCACGGCAGAAGCGGGCCGCTGGATGACTTCACCGGCGGCGATCTGGTTGGCGACTGAATCGGGTAAAAGGCGGATGACGTCCTGCATCACAAAAGCGTTTTCGGAGCTTCGAAATTACAGTGAAAAATCGTGTTTACGAATGGATTTCGCTGGCGTTTGTGAAAAAAAGCAAATACGAAACAGGAAGAAACGGCCGTACTTTCCGGGAACGAATGAAAAGGTGCGGTCGCGGCGATAACCGGGAACCTCCGGCATTTTCCATGTTGCTTTCCAGGAAAGCTGTCGCAGATCTCATCGATCCGGAAGGTCCGCCGGCGAAAAAAGCACAGCTGCATTAAAAAACACTACACCTGCTCATTCTGTGGCACAACTTCCTTCATCAACAGTTAATTTGTTGAAAATTACCCCGTGACTGAAAAGCAGGCACGGTCATTGACGGTAATTTTAGCGAATGTTCATGCGAAGAAAAAAGCTGTTGAAGGAGCTGCGCGCCATATTGATTTTTCTCCCCGCTCTTATCATCCCGCTGGTGATGGCCTTTTATCCCGGCGGTGAACAGGCGTCCGCTTCTTTCGTTTTCCCGAAAACCGTTTTCCCTTCCCGGAGCCTGCTTCCCGATACGCTGCCGCCTCCGTTCCTGGAAAATGAAACGGACCGGTGGGTGGATTCCGTCATGAAAACAATGACGCAGGATGAAAAGATCGGGCAGCTGTTCATGGTCGCTGCGTGGTCGAACAAAGACGCGAAGCACACGAAAGAGATCACCGACCTCATTGCAAAAAATCACATCGGCGGGCTCATCTTCATGCAGGGCGGACCTGTGCGCCAGGCGCAGCTGACGAATAAATACCAGAAGCTTTCTAAAATTCCGCTCATGATCGCCATGGATGCGGAATGGGGACTTTCCATGCGCCTCGACAGCACGGTGCAGTTTCCGCGCGAAATGACGATGGGCGCTATGGACGACGATTCGCTCGTTTACAAAATGGGGATCGAGATGGCGCGCGAGTGCAAACGTCTCGGTGTGAACGTGAGCTTTTCTCCCGTCGCCGACGTGAACTGCAACCCGGCGAATCCGGTCATCGGCACGCGCTCGTTCGGGGAAAATAAATTTATGGTCGCGCACAAAGCGGTGATGTACATGAAAGGTCTGCAGGACGGAGGTGTGATGGCCTGCGGAAAACATTTTCCCGGTCATGGCGATACCGACAGCGATTCGCACAAAACCTTGCCGGTCATCAACCACGACAAAGCGCGTATGGATTCGGTGGAACTGTTCCCGTTCAAACAGCTCATCAGGAACGGGCTCGGCAGCATGATGGTCGCGCACCTGTACATTCCCGCGTACGACACGACGACGAATCTCGCCACGACGCTTTCGAAAAATGTGGTGACCGGTTTGCTGAAAGAGCAGCTCGGGTTCCGCGGACTTGTTTTCACCGATGCGCTGAACATGAAAGGCGTGAGCCAGTTCTACAAGCCCGGCGAAGTGGACCTGAAAGCGCTTCTCGCGGGAAACGACGTGCTTCTTTTTTCAGGTGACGTTCCGAAAGCGGTGGCGATGATCAGGGGATCGATCGCAAAAGGCGAGCTGACGCAGGCTGATGTGGATGCACATTGCCGGAAAATTCTCGCAGCGAAAAAGTGGCTCGGTCTCGACAAAAAGAAAACAGTGAAGCAGAAAAACCTGTGGGAAGATCTGAATACGCCCGGCGCCGCATGGTTGTGCCGGCAGATGGCGGAGAAAGCGGTTACGCTGCTTAAGAATGACAACACGCTGATTCCTTTCACGCACCTCGACACAATGAAGATCGCTTCGCTGGCGGTGGGCAGGAACGATTCGGTCGTATTCCAGCAACGCCTCGGCATGTATGCGCCGGTGACGGATTTTTCGCTGATGCGCGATTGCAAAACGGCGGAGCGCGACACGGTGCTGAAAAAATTGCAGGCGTTCAACTGTGTTGTTCTTTCGCTGCACGGCGTTTCACAGAAACCTGCTGCGGGTTTCGGCATCGGCGACCTGGATGTTCTGCTGATCGACACGCTGCTGAAAATGAAAAAGCATGTCGTGCTCGACGTGTTCGGCCCGGCGTATTCGCTCAATTTCCTGCCACGTGCTGAAAGCTGTGATGCAGTGATTCTTTCGTATGAGAACCAGGATTACCTCGAAGATATTTCCGCGCAGATCATCTTCGGCGGCGTGAGCGCATCCGGGAAAATTCCGGTGACGACAAACGACTGGAAAGCAGGCAGCGGGTTGACAACACCGGCGCCCACCCGTTTCAAATACACCATGCCGGAAGAGGTGGGTTTCAGTCCCGGCGCGCTCGCGAAGATCGACGACATCGTGAAAAAAGGAATGGATGCGAAAGCGTTCCCGGGCTGCCAGGTGTTCGCGGCGAAAGACGGGAAAGTGTTCCTGTACAAATCCTACGGACGTTTTACCTACGATCCGAATTCGCATTTGGTGAGGAACGACGATCTCTATGACATAGCTTCCGTCACCAAGATCATGGCAACGGTTCCCGCGGTCATGCTGATGAAAGACAAAGGCGAGATCGATCTCGATAAAACGCTCGGCGATTACCTGCCTGAGCTGAAAGGGACGAACAAGGAGCACATCATCATCCGCGAGATGCTTGCGCACCAGGCGGGCCTGCAGGCGTGGATCCCGTTCTGGATGAAAACGGAAGACAAGGACGGCAATTACGACAAAAGCATCTGGCGGAAAAGCTGGAGCGATACGTTTTCCATTTACGTAGCGCCGGGATTGTTCATGAATAAAAATTACATCGACACGATCTACAAGCGCATCAATGAAAGCCCGGTGAAAGACGATCACAAATTCGTGTACAGCGATCTCGGCTATTATTACCTGAAAAAGATCATCGAGCGTAAATCGCACATGCTGCTGAGCGATTACGCGAACCGGAATTTTTATTTCCCGCTTGGATTAACGACGATCGGTTACCAGCCGCGTCTTCGTTTTCCCAGCTCGCGCTGCGCGCCAACGGAGAACGACAAGGATTTTCGCAAGCAGCAGCTGCAGGGCGATGTCCACGACCAGGGCGCAGCGATGCTCGGCGGAATTGGCGGTCACGCGGGCGTGTTCAGCGATGCGAACGACGTGGGCGTGATGATGCAGCTGTATCTCAACTACGGCACGTACGGCGGACGCCGCTATTTCGATTCGGCGACGGTGGCGCAGTTCACGAGCGTGGCCTACCCGGGAAGTGGAAATCGCCGCGGGATCGGTTTTGACAAGCCGGAGCCCGATGTAAAAAAAGGAAATCCCGCCTGCGACAGCATCTCACTGCGCAGCTTCGGTCACCAGGGTTTCACCGGCACGCAGGCCTGGGCCGACCCGGAAACAGGTGTTGTCTTTGTTTTTCTTTCCAACCGTGTTTATCCCGATGCCAAACCGAACAGGCTCGCGGAGATGGGCATCCGCGGTGATATCATGCAGGTGATCATCGAGGAGTTCAGGGAGAAGAAGGTCAATAACCGATGATGGTTTGTTTTCTGTATCCCGTGCCGGGACCAGCATGAACACGCGGGGACTCAGGATCGTGTACGCTGTGAAAAGTGGTGGAATGTGTGCAGGATTTTATGATCCGGCGGCGAAAAAGATTATTCAGCTTTTACCACTTTTTGAAGGTGTGTTTTTCCTCCTGCGGTAATGCGGACGAAATAGATACCGTCGGGTTGGGAAGAAATGTCCACGTTCCGCTCGTTTTCTTCCCGCGTTTCATTCATCACCATTTTTCCGTCCTGGCTGAAAACTGTCATCGAAAAATCGCCGCTGAAAGTCCCCCCGATCGTAAAAACACCCGGTGATGGATTCGGGTAGAGCAGGGGAGGCTGGCTGTTGTCTGCGGAATGAAGCCCGGCTTCTGTCGTGACGTCAAAATACAATTGCCCGTCGGAAACGGTCACTGCCGACTGCATCATCGCTGAATCTTCCGACAACACGCTGAAATAATATTGCTGCTGGTGCATAAGCGTCAGCCCGGTTACGGTGACCGATGTATTGATGCCGTTGCTGGTCCACGGGATCACATCCGAAGCGCCCGGCGTTGTTCCGATGGCAAAATAGTAAGCGCGGATATGGGAATTAGGATCGGCGCACGCGCTCCAGTTCGCTTCGAGCTGCGTTCCGTTGAATGTCGTGTCGATATCGGAAGCGGTTCCGTCATTGACAGCAAGCGGAGAAGACGGATGGGTGAAATCCGTATTGACATACTGGTCCGAAACCGCGCTGATCCCGCGCATCCGGTCGGTCACAACGGAGCTGATCCTTCCCGCGGGTGTCGCCGGATCATGGTTTTCAAAACGGATGTCATTCCCGTTCCCGGTTCCGGCGCTGACCAGCGCAGAAGAAGAGCGTGAACGGAAGACTTTGAAATTATCGACCTTGTAATTGCAGTTCCCGTTGCGGAATGAAACGTAGGAACCGTTCGCAATAGGCAGGGAATCCACCCATTGTGCGCAGGAAACATCATTCACATAAACGCGGATCACGCCCGAAATGCGGTCGTACATCACTTTGAAATCATAAGACTGGTTCGCCGTGAAATTGTACGCAGTATCGAGCACGGGATTGTTGCCCCAGGAATTATTAATGACTTTGTAGATCTGGATCTTGTCGTCATCGAGACGGAACCACACAAAGTAGGAATTCCCCCGGTTGCTCGAATCCGGCTGGTCGCAGAAGAAATGAAAACCGGCGCGACGGTTGTTGCCGCTTCCATCCATTGTGCCTGTCCATTCGTAGAGGTAACAGTCTGACAGGTTTTGCGCGAGCGGTGCGTAAATATTCGTGTTCGAAGAATTTTCATCCGATTCATACAGCGCATTCCCGCTGATCGCCCACGTTCCTGCCACGGAAGTCCAGCCGGGACTGATCGCGGAACCGTTGAAGTCGTCATTGAAAAATCCATTTGCGTTGTTCGCTCTCCATTCGTTGTTCGTGTTGTAATCGGAAACCTGGTAGAATGTTTTTTCGATCCCTGCGCTGCAACCGTTATTTATGTCGCTGAATGTTGCTGTGAAGGATGTCGTGTCCCAGCCCGCAGGCGTGTTCACCGCTGTGGAAGGAGGCTGGTTGTTGTAAACCGGGCCGATGCAGGAAGCGATGCACGGACCGCCGACCGTTGCCAGCATAAGATTGCCGATGCTGTCGATCTGTGCGATGGTGGGAATGTATCCTTGCCCGAAGCCGGAATGCGGGAACACGACATAATCGATGATGCCCTGGGATGTTCCGCCGGTGCGCACGTCGGGATCGACGCCGACGAGACTTGCCGTCATGATGGACGCCTCGCCAATGCTGGTTGTGTTGCCCGCATCGGCGTATATCGCGAAGCAGGACTGCCCGGTGGTGGTGTTGTAAACGTACGCCACATCACCGACAATGATATTTCCTGACGCGAGCACATTCGTCGGTATGGCGATGAACGGAACGGTTTCTGAATTCACATAACGCAGCGGGTTCGGGATGGCGTAATTCGAATTCACGAGCGAAGTCGTCGAAACGTACATGCCGGGATACGGATCGGTCGGACCCTGTTGAATGGGATTTTGTCCTGACGCATCCGCGACAACGCCCCACCAGTTGCCGGTGTAACCAGCGTTC
>DASTSF010000012.1:0-10213 GCA_035760825.1 Bacteroidia bacterium | reverse complement strand
AATTCTCATTGCGCGCTTTTTTCATCAGGTCGATGTGGCCCATGTGGTGGCAATCGCTTCCGATAAATTCGTACCAGCCGTTGTCGATCATCTGCTCCGCCGCTTTTTTCGTGGCGGGTGAATAATGGCCGGTGAGTGAATTGATGTTCAGCTGGAACAGCACGCCTTTGTCTTTCAGCTTTTCAAAATTCTCCAGCGACCTGGTGTACCAGAACGGGTAACGTTCGGGGTGGGCGAGCACGGGTTTGTAGCCTTCGGTCTGCAGGGTGAAAATAAATCCATCGAGATTATCCGGCGCATTCATGTACGAGATCTCGAACAGCAGGTAGTCTTCACCGAAGGTGAGCAGGCGTTTTTCCGCCAGTTTTTTTTCAAGCTCGAAGTCGAGGTAATATTCCGCCGCCGCTTCGATATCAATACCGATGCCTTCGTTTGCCGCGGCGTTCCGCAACTGTTCGAGTCCCGTGCTGATGATCTCGGGCGTATTGCGGAAAAAATCGCTCATGATGTGCGGCGTGGTGATCACTTTTTTGTAGCCGAGCTCTTCCATGCCGCGCAGCAGCTCCAGCGAATCTTTCATCGTTTTCGCACCGTCGTCGATCCCGGGAATGAAATGCGAATGGATGTCGCAGCGGAGAACGCCGAGGTCGACGGGTTCGCCGGGAAGGGTTTTGTGGAAGATGCGATTGAAGAGGCTCATGGGAAACTGAATCCGAAGATAGGGATTAGTTGGCGGACGAAATGTTGCGAAAACACTATGAAAAGAACAACGCGCGACCGGCGATCACCGTACTTCGATCGTGACTGTATTGCTTACAAGGTCGACCTGCGGCACCTGGAGAAAGAGCTTGTTCATGCTGTCGTATACCGCGCGGTATTCCGGGCATATACTGTCGCCGGGACCGGATTTGACAAAACCAGCGGCCCCGATTGGTAAGCAATCCCATTGTATTACAAAATCCCCAGCGAATGACTGGTATCCGTACGGATCAGCTGTTTTTTCAATGCAGGCCATTCCTCTTTCAGGATGCTGTAGCATGCTGTGTTTCTCCGGAAACCATCGGGCATGAGCATGTGGCTGCGGAGCGTTCCTTCGTATTTCCCGCCGATCTTTTCGATCGCAGTCCGGGAAGCCGCATTGCGTTCGTCGGTGCGGAATTCAAGCCGTTCGAATTCCAGTGTTTCAAAAACATATTGCATCATCAGGAATTTCATATTCCTGTTCAGTCCCGTGCGCTGGAATTGCCTGCCGATCCAGGTCCAGCCGATCTCGATGCGTTTGTCCTTGTTCACGATATTGCCGAAGCTGGTGCTGCCCGCATATTTTCCCGCTGATTTGTCAAAAACAGAAAATGCATAGCGGACTTCTTTTTCCCTGTCCGATAAGGCAGTCGCAATGTATTTTTTCAGCAACCCTTCGGAATGGACCTGCGAAGGCGAATAGTGCAGCAGGTCGTTATCGGCGAGTGCAACCGGAAGAAGGTTGTCCCAGTCGGATATTTCGATCGGGCGAAGACGTACGCGTTCATTCTCGGGGAGAATGTCTTTTGTGAAATCGAAGTTCATAGAAATGAATGATCAGCTGCCGAATTTTCCTTTCAGCGCAGCGAGCTGGTCCTGCCAGTCGTTGCCGCCCGGTGATTTTTTGGAAGAGGTACCGCCGTTATTTTTCGGGACAGAAATTTTCTTTTCCTGCGTTTTTCCCGGATGGGACTTTTCTCCTTTCATGGAAAGCGCGATGCGTTTGCGCGCCACGTCCACTTCCGTCACCGTCACCATCACTTTCTGTCCCGCTTTCACCACTTTGGACGGATCGTCAACGAATTGATCCGAGAGCTGGCTGATGTGCACGAGCCCGTCCTGGTGAACGCCCACGTCGACGAAAGCGCCGAAGTTCGTCACGTTCGTCACGATGCCGGGAATGCGCATGCCTTCGCGCAGGTCTTCGATGCGGCTGATGCCTTCCTGGAAGCTGAACACTTCGAATGTTTTGCGCGGATCGCGGCCGGGCTTGTCGAGTTCCGCGATGATGTCGTTCAGCGTGGGCAGGCCGGTTTTTTCCGTGACGTATTTTTTTACGTCGATCTTTTTGCGCAATTCTTTTTCGGCGATGAGCTCTTCCGGGCCGCAGCCGAGATCTTTCGCCATCGCTTCCACGATGTGATACGATTCCGGGTGAACGGCCGTGCGGTCGAGCGGGTTTTTCCCGTTGCGTATGCGGAGAAATCCCGCTGCCTGCTCGAATGCTTTTTCGCCGAGCCGCGGTACATCGAGCAGGTCTTTGCGTGAACGGAACGGTCCGTGCTCGTCACGGAATTCCACGATGCTTTTCGCGATGGAAGGCCCGATGCCGGCGACATAGGAAAGCAGCTGCCTGCTCGCGGTGTTCAATTCCACGCCGACAGCATTCACGCAGCTTTCCACCACTTCGTCGAGCTTCTTTTTCAGCAAAGGCTGATCGACATCGTGCTGGTATTGTCCCACGCCGATGGATTTCGGGTCGATCTTCACGAGTTCCGCCAGCGGATCGGCGAGCCTGCGCCCGATGGAAACAGCGCCGCGCACGGTGACGTCCTTGTCGGGAAATTCTTCGCGCGCCACTTCCGACGCAGAATAAATGGACGCGCCGCTCTCATTCACAACGACGACTGCAATTTCTTTCGGCAGCTCGTCGATGCGGCGGACAAATTCTTCCGTTTCGCGGCTTGCCGTGCCGTTGCCAATGGCGATCGCCTCGACGTGATGTTTTGCAAGAAGACGGAAAAGTGTGTCTTCCGCTTCGCGTTTTTCACGCACACCGTGATGCGGGAAGATAACGTCGTGCTCGAGCAGCTTGCCCTGTTTGTCGAGAACGACCACTTTACATCCCGTGCGGAACCCGGGATCGAGCGCGAGGATCACTTTCTGTCCGAGCGGGGCGGCGAGGAGAAGCTCGCGCAGGTTCTGCGCAAAAACTTCGATGGCTTTTATGTCTGCGGCTTCTTTTGTCAGCTGGCGGAATTCGGTTTCGAGCGAAGGCTGCAGCAGTCGCTTGTATGAACCCACGATGGCGGCCTGCACATGTTCGGCAGCGCTGTTCTTCGCTTTGAGGAATTTACGTTCGAGCAGGTCTATCGCATCGTCCGCATCCGGGGCGATGTCGAGCATGAGTATTCCTTCATTTTCGCCGCGGCGCATGGCGAGCATGCGGTGTGAAGGGCATTGCATGAGCGCCTCGTCCCAGTTGAAATAGTCGCGGAACTTTTCGCCTTCTTCTTCTTTTCCTGCAACGACGCGGCTGCGCACGAGCGCTTTTTCACGGAATAATTTGCGGAGCATTTCGCGTGCATCGCCGTTCTCGCTGATCATCTCGGCGAGAATGTCGCGGGCACCGTCAAGCGCCTCATCGGCATCCGCCACACCTTTTTCCGCGCCGACGTATTTCGCGGCTTCTTCCTGCACGTCGAAATTCGTTTGTTCCATCAGCTTCAGCGCGAGCGGTTCGAGACCTTTTTCGCGGGCGGCCGTGGCGCGTGTCTTGCGCTTCGGTTTGTACGGCAGGTAAATATCCTCCAGCGCGGTGATCGTGTCCGCCTTCACGATCTTGTCACGCAGCTCGTCCGTCATTTTTCCCTGCTCTTCGATCGTAGAAAGGATGAATTCGCGGCGTTTTTCCATCTCGCGCAGGACGAGCATGCGGTCGCGCACGTTCATGATCTGGACTTCATCGAGCGAGCCGGTCATTTCTTTCCGGTAACGGGAAATGAAGGGAACCGTTCCGCCTTCGTCGAGAAGACCGATGGTGGTTTCTACCTGCTGCGGAGTGATGCCGAGCTCGACGGCGACTTTACGGATGTTGAGTTTTTCGGTGATGGATTGCATTTGCTGAATTATGGAAAGCAAAAATAGCAGCGGAAATGCTGAAAAATGACCGCAGGGACGCGGAGACGCGGAGAACTTTTCAACGGGTGTGGAAAAGTAATTTGCCAATGCAGGAAAGCGCGGATCTGCAGCGACTCATTTCCGGAATGAATTCCCGTCGCAGGAAAACCGGGCCACGAAGTTTCACAGCAGAAATTCAGACGCAGCCACGACGGCTGATCTCGTCATCAATGAGTAAAAAAACGCTGAGGTGTTCGCTTATTCCGCGATGAATGAAAAACGCGGAACGTGTTCTCCGTTCACTTCCACTTCTTCGAGTAACATCGGCAGCGGCCTCACCCACAGCTGGTCCCTGCCGAATTCTTCCGATTCATAGAGCGCTTTGTACAGCACCAGCTCTTCCAGTGTTTCGGAATGCCGCACGGTGCCGAGAACTTCGTACAGCCTGCCTTTGTAATGACGGTATTTCCCGGGAATGATTGACATCGCATTAAAAATATGCGTTTTGGAACACCCGGCGGTAATGCAGCGCAACCAGCAATAATAATTTCCGGGAGGCGTTTTTGGTTACTTTAAACTTTGTGCGTTCCTGTTTTTCTTCGCTGTAACCTTCCCGTACCGTGCGGTTATACGGACATGAAAGCCAACGTCCTGATCTTTTCTGCCGCACTTGTCATCTCCACCGGGATCAAAGCGGATTCCATCTGTAAGCGCATGTCGCTTTTTTTCGATACCGATAAATCGGAACTGTCGCCCGTTTCAGCGCGCAGGCTGGACAGCCTGGTTTCCATTGCCCGGAAAAACGAGTCCGGTTACCTGCTGGAATTATACGGACACACGGACACCGTTGGAAACCTCACGCATAATCAAACGCTCTCGGGGAGCCGGATGAAATCGATCGAGGACTACCTGGATTCAAAACTACAGCACACATTCACCTACCGGGAGAACGAGATGCCGGAAACCAATACGAAAGTTTCCGGGTCGATGGATGCGAACCTCGCATACAACCGGCGCGTGGATATTTTTCTCATCCCGATGAACGGCAACAATGTGGTTGTTCCCGGGAAGCCCAACGAATCGGTCGAGATCCCGATCGATCATTTCGGCAGCTGCGGTGTTTGCGGCTCAGCGCCGAAAGTGAAATCCTGGTACAGCGCCGATGAAGCGAAAGGCACGAACATACAGTTCCAGACGAATGATTCTTTCAAGCTGATGACGGCCGGCACGATGCTGCTGGATTACCAGCCCTGCTCCTCCGGAGGATCCGGGTACGGAAAAGATACTTCGACGCTCGTGTTCCGCGTGTGCGGACAAAAACCGGACAAGGGCATCACGCTCTGGGAAGCCGACACGATGAACGGGAAAATTTACTGGAAGCCGTCGGACAATAAATTCAGCTACGATACCGCGACCGGTTGTTATGTTTTCCGTGCGCCGGCCGGGCAGCTTTTCAATCTCGACAAGGTTTACTTTGATACACTGTTCCGGATCCTGCTGCCCGCTTCGTTCGCTTACAACCATGCCGTGCTGACGCGCTCATCCACTGTGAAAGTGAACGACTGGAAGGAGGATTACGACATCGCGCCGAATGATACGGTGTGCATGCTGCATGCGCTGGCGAGAGACAGCGGAAATATTTACCTGCTGGCGGCGAAAGTGAGCCTACTGCCCGGTTCGAAAGTGCGCACCACGACGAAATTGACCACGACGTTTGCGCCGGGCGAAACCATGTACCGGCAGCTCACATGGTCGGACACGCTGGTGAAAATAAAACGGGGAAAGTACGCGCAGAAAGCGACGGTCGGTTTTTACCTGCCCGAATACAAGGAGTTTCTCCCGGCCGACAGTGTACAGGGAAAATATGCCTTCGGGAAAACACCGGATTGCAATTACCAGTATGCGTATTACACCGGCAAAAAGCTGTACGTGATGAGCCCGAAAAAAGCGAAGGTGAAAACGAAAAAAGATGTAAGGGATGTGCGGTTCAACCGGAGGTCGAAGAAAAAGTTTCACCGCGTCAGCGATTATAAGGCGAAGAGCCGGTGAACCATTCCACCGTCCGCTTCAATCCTTCTTCCACGTTCACTCCCGGTGAATAGCCGAACGCGTTTTTCGCTTTGGAAATGTCGGCGCGGGAATTCCGGATCTCGCCTTTTCTTTCAGGAAGATGTTGCGCATTCACTTCCGACCCGGTGATCTTTTTCAATAATGCAAAAACCTCTTTCACCGAAATGCTTCCGCCCGCAGCGATATTGAAGACTTCGCCCGCACAGTTCCCCGCATCACACGCTTTCATATTCGCCTGCACGACGTTCTCCACGAAGGTGAAATCGCGCGACTGCTCCCCGTCGCCGTTGATGAAAACAGGCTTGCTGTTCACCAGCCCGTCGATAAAAAGAGGAATGGCCGCTGCATACGCGCCGGTGGGACTTTGCCGGGGACCGAAAATATTGAAGTAGCGCAGGCCGGTGATGTCCATGCCGTATACGTCCGCGAAAACTTTCCCGTATTGTTCGTTCAGCTTTTTGGTCACTGCATAAGGCGACAATGCTTTTCCCACGCGATCTTCCGTTTTGATCTCGTCTTCATTATCGCCATAAACAGAAGACGAACTCGCATAAATGAATTTCTTCACGTTCATTTCTTTCGCAGCGACGAGCATATTCAGGAATCCTGTCGCATTCACGTTATGCGTAGAAACCGGATCGTCGATGGAACGCGGGACGGAACCGAGCGCAGCGTGATGCAGCACGAAATCGATGCCCGCGCAGGCTTTCCTGCAGGAAGATTCATCCGTGATGCTTTCGCGGATGAGCAGGAAATTTTTTTCATCCAGGTGTTGTTCGATGTTCCGGATGAAACCGGTCGAGAGGTCATCGAGCACGCGCACTTCCCTGGCTCCGTGCTTCACGAGGTAATCCACGAGATGCGAGCCGATGAAGCCCGCTCCTCCCGTGACGAGAAAACGTTTCGCGGAAAGATCGAACGTATGCCACGCCTTTCCGTGCATCAGCGTTTTTCGTATTGGTCTTCGTAGTAATGCTGGTAATTTCCCGACGTGACGTTGTCGAGCCATTCCTGGTTGGAGAGGTACCAGTCGACTGTTTTTTCAAGACCTTCCTCGAACTGCAGCGAAGGCATCCAGCCCAGTTCATTTTTCAATTTCGTCGCATCGATCGCGTAGCGCAGGTCGTGGCCGGCGCGGTCTTTCACGAACGTGATCAGCTTTTCGGATTCACCTTCCGCGCGGTCCAGCTTTTTATCCATGATTCGGCACAGCAGGCGGATGAGGTCGATGTTCTTCCATTCGTTATGCCCGCCGATGTTGTATGTTTCGCCGTTTTTCCCTTTGTGCAGGATCACGTCGATCGCGCGTGCATGATCTTCCACCCACAGCCAGTCGCGCACGTTCTCTCCTTTCCCGTAAACCGGGATGGGTTTTTTGTTGCGGATATTGTTGATCGCAAGCGGAATCAATTTTTCCGGGAAATGATGCGAGCCGTAATTGTTGGAGCAATTGGAAATGACAACCGGCAATCCGTACGTGTCGTGGTACGCGCGCACAAAATGATCGGAGCTCGCTTTCGAAGCAGAGTAGGGGGAATGCGGATCGTATTTCGTGTTCTCGGTGAAGAAACCTTCATCGCCGAGCGCGCCGTACACTTCGTCTGTAGAGACGTGGTAGAACCTCTGGTCCCGGATTCCCGATCCCGGGTTCAGCCAGTGATGTTTCGCTGCGTTCAGCAAATTCACCGTTCCCACGACGTTGGTCACGACGAACGCAATGGGGTTCGCGATCGAGCGGTCGACGTGCGATTCGGCGGCAAGGTGAACGACATAGGTGAAATCGTGTGTGCTGAACAGCTTCTGCAGGAAATCCGCGTCGGTGATGTCGCCTTTCACGAACGTGTAATTCGGTTTCGCTTCGACGTCTTTCAGGTTGGCGAGGTTGCCCGCGTATGTAAGCGCGTCGAGGTTGTAAATATGGTACTCCGGATAATTCGTAACGAAACGGCGCACGACGTGCGAACCGATGAAGCCGGCTCCGCCGGTGATGAGGACGTTGATCTTGCTCAAGCGCTGGTGGTTTGAAATGGAAAGCTAAAATACGGGGTTTCGGGCAGGAATAATTCTATTCAAAGTTGGAAAATTGAAAAGTTGGGAAGTTGAAAAGCCTGGAAAGCTGGCAGGTTTAAAAGTTTCTTAAGGTTTGGTGATCCCGGTTGGAATCGGGAGACGGGTTGTGTAAGTTTGAATTTCAAACGGATCCGCCAATGAAGGTTACTGCCGGTCGTGAAGCTTTCGCACAGCGGTTTTTTACCTGCGGCGGCATTACGGGCGCGGACTTTTATGAAAAAACGTCCGGGCATTGCCGGATCATTCGAACGGAAATTGCAAAACGCGACTGAATCGCACGCGAAAATAGTCCCATGAAAAAGAAAACTCCGGCAACAAGAACAAGGGCGAAAAACCATGTCGTTTACCACAAGGACGGTTCGGTCTGGGCCAAAGGAAAAATGAAAGACGGGCAGATGCACGGCTACTGGGAATGGTTCCGGAAAGACGGCGTGATCATGCGTTCCGGTTATTTCGAAAACGGGAAACAGGCCGGTGAATGGACGACGTACGACCGGGAAGGCAACGTATACAAGGTAACGCAAATGAAAAAAGCAAAATGAGGTTCGTTTCCGACCAGGCGTTCGACAAAATTTCGTTCAAAGAAACGCCCCTTGAAAAAGCCGAATACGAAGGCTGCGTTTTCCGCAGCTGTGATCTTTCCGAATGCGATCTCTCCGGTGTGCGCTTCGCGGATTGTGAATTCATCGCCTGCAACCTGAGTCTTGCGAAGGTGATGAGGACTGCGTTCCGCGACGTGAAATTCCGCGACTGCAAGATGCTCGGTCTGCGTTTCGACACCTGCAACGGCATCGGTCTTTCGTTCACTTTCGGGAATTGCGAGCTGGCGCATTCCACTTTTTACAAAACGAAGATCAAAAGGACCGTGTTCCGCGACTGCCGCCTGAACGGATGTGATTTCACCGAATGCGACGTGGCGGAATCGGTTTTTGAAAATTGTGATCTTGCAGGAGCCGCATTTGAAAATACGAACCTTGAAAAAGCGGATTTGCGCAGCGCGTACAACTATTCCATTGATCCGGAAACCAGCCGCGTGAAGAAGGCGAAGTTCTCGCAGAACGGGATCGCCGGGCTGCTGGACAAATACGATATCGTGATCGAGAGCTGAGCGGGTGCGGTTGTCTTTTAAAACCGCAGGGAAGGTTTCCCGGGAAAAGTTTGCGGCTGTATACTGTGAGGGGAAGAACGACTTGTCAGCCGGTACAGTAGGCAAGCACCCGTCTTTTTTTATATTTGCATTTGTTGCAGAAGTTCAATGCATACCTGTTGGTCATCCTGTTCGTTGCCGGAAGTTTTCTGCCTGCGGTGATGTCTGTTTCTCTTTTTCTGCACCGTGCAGATGTTTTTGATTTGATGGAAAAAACAGGTGAGCAGGAGTCGCTGCTTTCACTTTCTCCTTCAGAATTTGCTGCTATCAAATGGAATAACGATCATGAATTCACTTTCCATAATAGCCACTATGATCTTTTTGCTGTGACAAAAAAGGCCGGGAACTATATTCTGTCCTGTTTCAGTGATAAAAAAGAAGACGAGATTATCAATACACTTGACAAAACCGCGGCGGGAGAACGGGGTGCGAAAAAAATAGCTTTCCGGTTGATGATTTTTGATCATACTGATCATGGTTTTGCTTTCCGACTTCTTTTTTCAGATTTCAATCCGGGCATGAGCATTACCCGTTCCTGGAATGATGCTCCGCGTGCCATTACTTCTCCTCCACCGCGTTTCATGAGTTGATTGTGTTGTGTATATACGCAGATTTTTTCTGTGCTTATATACAGGTGTCTTTTACCGGGGGAAGAATCCCCTGGAGTATCTTATTTAACCACACTTCAAAATCATGAAACAGGTTTTTCCATCCGGGAGAATACTCTCCCTTGTTATATGCATATTCCTTACTGTTCTTTCATACGGACAGAATGTGAGTGGAACAGTAAACAATGCTTCAGGCGAACCACTTGAAGGCGCCGTTGTAATGCTCAACGGAAATACCACACAAACAGATAATGCCGGGCAGTTTTCCATCCCGTGCGGAACACTTCCGGCCACCATTAATGTTCACCTCATCGGTTATAAGGATTACAGTGGTACGGTTTCCGACTGCAATGCAAAACTGGTGATACAGATGACAGCGGGAGAAACCAGCCTGCAGGTCGTTGACATCAATGACAGTTCTTCAAATACAAAAAACCTGGCGGTTGCAAACGCGTCG
>DASTSF010000011.1:0-4428 GCA_035760825.1 Bacteroidia bacterium | reverse complement strand
GAATGCACCGCAGATCGCGGGCCTGCGCATCATCTTCGACCTGCCGGCTGTCGGCATCAACATCCTTATCACGTGGCTGGTGCTGGTGGGCGTAAAAGAATCGAAGAACGTGAGCAACCTCATGGTGATCATCAAGCTGGTGATCATCGGGCTGGTGATCATCGTCGGCGCATTTTACATCGACATCGACAACTGGAAACCTTTCCTCCCGAACGGTTTCGGCGGCGTAATGGCGGGCGTGTCGTCCGTGTTCTTCGCATTCATCGGGTTCGACGCCGTGTCCACGCTGGCGGAAGAATGTAAAAATCCGCAGCGCGATCTTCCGCGCGGCATGATCCTTTCGCTGCTCATCAGCACGATCATTTTCGTGATCCTTGCGCTCGTGCTCACGGGCATGGCGGTCTATTCCTCGCTGAACGTTCCCGATCCGCTCGCGGACATTTTCCGGATGAAGGGCGTGAAGTGGATGCTGTACATCGTTTCGGTTTCGGCTGTGGTGGCGATGACGAGCGTGATCCTCGTGTTCCAGATGGGACAGCCGCGCATCTGGATGACAATGAGCCGTGACGGGCTCCTGCCGAAACGTTTTTCGTCCATTCACCCGAAATACAAAACGCCGGCCTTTTCCACGATTGTCACCGGGCTCGTGGTGGGCATCCCGATCTTTTTCACCGACCGGAACTTCATTCTCGATTTCACCAGCATCGGCACGCTGTTCGCGTTCACGCTCGTATGCGGGGGCGTGCTCGTGCTGCCGCGCAGGCAGCGCGTGACCAACGACGGGAAATTCTACATGCCATACGTCAATGCGAAATACATCCTCGCACCGCTGGTGATCGTCGCATTTGCGCTCATCCTCATCCTGAAACCGTCGTATTTCCCCGACCTGCTGACCGTGAATGAAGGCAACGCGGTGCAGAGCATCCCGATGATCATTTTTTTCGTCCTGTGCCTGGTGATGTCCGTGCTTTCCTTCCTGAAAGATCTTTCGCTCATCCCCGTTCTCGGGTTCCTTTCGTGCATGTACCTGTTCACCGGTTTCAGCATTCCCAACTGGAAATGGTTCGGCAGCTGGCTCGTGATCGGGCTCGTGGTCTATTTCCTTTACGGTTTCCGGAAAAGCAGGCTTGCGCTTGCCAATAAAACAGCATCCTGATCTATGTCCACAAGAAAAACAGCTTTCATCACCGGTGCGAGTGCCGGTTTCGGAAAAGCGATCGCGGAACTTTATGCGGCGAACGGATGGAACCTCGTTCTCTGCGCGAGACGGAAAGTGCGGCTCGAAGTGCTGGAACGCCAGCTGAAAGAAAAGCACGGCGTGGAGATCGTTTCGCTTGCGTTCGATATCCGCAGCAACGATGAAGTGAAAAAAGCCGTCGCTTCGCTCAGCGGAAAATGGAAGGAGATCGACCTGCTCGTGAACAACGCCGGGCTCGCTTCCGGGCTCAGCACGATACAGGAAGGTTCGCTGGACGACTGGGAGCGCATGATCGACACGAACGTGAAAGGACTGCTGTACATGACGCGCTGCATCGCGCCGCTCATGACGGAACGGAAAACGGGCCACATCATCAACATCGGCTCCATCGCGGGAAAAGAAGTTTACGCGAACGGGAACGTATACTGTGCCACGAAGCACGCCGTGGATGCGCTGACCAAAGCCATGCGCATCGATCTTCTCCCGTTCAACATCCGTGTTTCGCAGGTCGCCCCCGGCATGGCGGAAACGGAATTTTCCATCGTGCGCTTTCACGGCGATTCCGAACGTGCGAAAAACGTGTACAAAGGTTTCGAGCCGCTGACTGCGGAAGACATCGCGGAAACCGTTTTCTGGATCACTTCCCGTCCTGCGCACGTGAACATCAACGACGTCGTGATCATGCCCACGGCCCAGGCCAATTCGACAACCGTTATCCGGAAATAGAACGGGCTGCCCTTTTCCCGGTGCACCGGAAGAACTGAAACAGCGACCGACAGCATGAAGATCATCACCCGCATTTTTCCCCTCTTCTTTCTTTTGCTTTTCGCCTGCAAGGGAAAAAAGCAGAAGGCGGATTTCATTCTCCGGAACGGAAAAGTTTACACCGCTGACGCAAGTTTCGATGTGCTTGAAAGTTTTGCCGTGAAAGACGGAAAAATCATCGCTGTCGGAACGAATGAAAGCATCGGCGCCATGTTTGAATCCGACAGCATTCTCGACGCGAAAGGGAAAACGGTTTTACCCGGACTGATAGACGCACATTGTCATTTCGTGGGTTATTCGCTCGGTCTGCAGCAATGTGATCTTGTCGGGACGACATCGTTCGACGACGTGATAAAACGCGTGCAGGATTTTGCAAAGACGAATAAGAACGAATGGATCATCGGCCGCGGCTGGGACCAGAACGACTGGGCGGTGAAAGAATTTCCCGACCGGAAAATGCTCGACAGTCTTTTCCCGCATACACCAGTGCTGCTGAAACGCGTGGACGGTCACGCCGCACTCGTGAACGGGGAAGCGCTGCGGCGGGCGAACATCACGGATTCCACCGGGGTCGAAGGCGGAGAGATCATCCGCGAGATCGCCGGAGTACAGAAATCGGGGCGGCATACGACGGTTATTGTTTACGGCGCGCCAACGGGCATTCTCATCGACAACGCGGTGAATCTTGTGGAGAAGGTCATTCCGCCGGCCAATGAAACGCAGATGCGCGATGCGCTTTTGCAGGGACAGGAAAATTGTTTTGCGGACGGGCTGACGACGCTTGATGATGCGGGACTGATGAAATGGCAGATCGACATCATCGACCAGCTGCAGAAAAAAGGAGAGCTGAAGATGCGGATCTACGCAATGCTTTCCGACAGCCTTCCGAATTACGAGCATTATCTTTCTTTCGGTCCGTACAAAACGGATTACCTCGACGTGCGCGCATTCAAATTTTACGCCGACGGTGCGCTCGGCTCCCGCGGTGCGTGCCTGCTGAAGCCCTACACCGACAAGCCCGGCTGGCAGGGATTCCTGCTGAATTCTCCCGCACATTTCGCAACGCGCATGAAAAAAGCGCTCGACGCCGGCTTCCAGGTCTGCACGCATTGCATAGGCGATTCCGCGAACCGTTTCATTCTTCATTTGTACGATTCGCTCCTGCCCGACAGCGCGAGGCGATGGCGCATCGAGCATGCGCAGGTCGTTTCGAAAGAAGATGTCCCGCTTTTTGCGCATCGCCTGATCATCCCTTCCGTCCAGCCCACACATGCGACAAGCGATATGTACTGGGCGGGCAAACGCCTCGGCGACGACCGTATGAAAACAGCTTACGCGTACAATGATCTTCTTTCCTCTGCAGGAATCCTTGCACTGGGAACCGATTTTCCCGTGGAGAACATCAACCCGATGTATACGTTCTACGCCGCGGTTTCCCGCATGGACCTGCAGCATTTTCCGCAGGGAGGTTTCCAGCCGGAGAATGCGCTTTCGCGAAGGAACACATTGCTCGGCATGACTGCCTGGGCCGCCTGGGCGAATTTCGAGGAGCGTGAAAAAGGCAGCATCGGGGCGGGCAAGTTCGCCGACTTTGTCATTCTTGACAACGATCCCATGACCTGCGCAGTGGAAGAAATTCCGCTCATTCATGTGCTCGACACCTACGTAGGCGGAAAAAAAGTTTTTGAACGCAAATGAAGAAAACACTGGCCCTGTTCTTCCTGCTGCTGATCACACAGCGATTTTTCGCGGCACCGCCTCCTTCCCTGCCGATGGCCGGCGGACCGAAATTCGGGTTCAGCTACGCCGGATCGGGCGTGGTCTCTTTTTTCAGCGTCGACACACGCCACAGCGACAAAGCCGTTCCGCGTGCGGGTTTTGGCGCGATGTTCCGCATTCATTTTTATCCTTCTGCGAATGCGCACATACAGATCGGCCTGCAGGTGATGAGCCAGTCGTGTGCGTTCAACTCCTATTATTTCGCGCCGGGCTATTCCGTTCTCTACGACAAAACGTTCGGCTACACGCACACGTTCCGCACGCTTGAATTGTGGGTTCCCGTCATGGCGCGCATCGGGCTGACGCCGGGAGAAGCTTCCGCACGCACGATCTTCTACCTGCTCGGCGGCTATTCCCCGAAACTTTACCTCGGCACCACGGCCGACATCGTGCAGAATGCGACGGGAAAAGAAGTATGGGGCGGAACGAAAGACCTGCAATACGAGCACCAGTTCCTCGGCGCCAACACCGGCAATGAGCTCATGGGCGGCTTCGGTTTCGACAAGCGTTTCGGCTTCAATGAAAAATTCCTTTCGTTCGAAACCATTTTCAGCTATACGCTTTCCCGTTTCATTTACGACCTCGGAAGAACCGGCGACAACCCGCTTTACATCCGCAACATGAGCCTGCAACTGCAGATCGGCTACCGGTTTGCAGGCGGCGGACATGGCGGCGGTGTGAATTAA
>DASTSF010000010.1:0-17025 GCA_035760825.1 Bacteroidia bacterium | reverse complement strand
TAACCCCGATTACTTTTCTCCGGCCGTCATTTTCACTACGCTTCCGCTGAATTCCCCCGACACGATGTCGATGGATTTTTACGCGCTGCGCACGCTGCAGACGCTTGAAAAAATGCATTTCCCCGAAAAAGATCCCGATGCGTTGGTGGACGTGGAATTGGAGCGGCTTCTTTTCGTGCACAACAAGTCTGTCGACCCGGACAAGGACAGCCTGTATGAAATGGGGTTGCGCCAGCTCGCCGCGAATTATCCCGACAGCAAAATAACCGCCGAAGTGCTGTACCAGCTGGCGGTGTATCACAATTCGCTCGGCGCGCAGTACGTCCCGGGGAAAGATGAAAAATACAGGTGGGAACGCAAGCGCGCGCTCGACATCTGCAATGCGGTCATTCAAAAATATCCCGGAACGCCCGGCGCCTACCAGTGTTCCATCATTCGCAACGACATCACCGCCAAGAACGTTTCCTTCACCGTGCAGGATGCTTCCGTTCCCGGGAAGCCTTCGCCCGGACTTCTGACGTACCGGAATTTCAGTCATGTCTATTTCCGCATCGCTTCCGTTCCGCAGGAATACGTGGCGAAAACCGATTACCGGACGACCGAACAGGTGATCAAGGATTATCTCGCGCTGCCGGTTCTCCAGTCGTGGGACCTTTCGCTTCCCGCCGACAGCGATTACGCCGATCACAGCGTGGAAATAAAAATTCCCGACCTGCCTGCAGGAAAATACGTCATCCTTTCCTCCGTGGACAAGGATTTCACGATGATGAAAAATGCGATCGCCTATACCGAGATGTGGAGCACCACGCTCGGGTATGTGCAGCGGCAGCTCACCGACGGCAGCTTTGATTTCCTGGTCTTCGACCGCGAGAACGGCGGACCGCTCGAAGGTGTCAGCGCGCAGGTCTGGTACCAGTCGTATGATTACGTGACGCGCGATTACCGTTACAAAAAAGGCGACCGCTATTTTTCCGACAAAGATGGCCGCGTGAACGTTCCGCCCGCCGGCAATTACCGCACGTTCTTCCTCGAGCTTTCCAGCGGGGGGAATCATTTCATCACCGGCTCATCATACCAGTACAAACCTTACAATGCCCCGCGCGAGATGCGTCCGCAGACTTTTTTCTTCACCGACCGCAGCATTTACCGGCCGGGGCAGACGATCTATTTCAAAGGGATCATCGTCAACACTGACGGCGACAACAACAAGATATTGCCGCACAAGACGACGACGGTGACGTTCTACGATGTGAATTACCAGAAAGTCACTTCGCTGAACCTCGAAACGAACGATTACGGATCATTCAGCGGAACCTTCACTGCTCCTTCCGCCGGGCTCACGGGACAGATGCATATCCAGAACGAATCCGGCAGCGAGTATTTCAGCGTGGAAGAATACAAACGCCCGAAATTCGATATCACAACGCAGCCCGTGAAAGGCGCATACCGTTTGAACGACAGCGTTTTTGTGAAAGGCAGCGCACGCACCTTCGCCGGTTCGGCCGTCGACGGAGCAAAAGTCACGTACACGGTGACGCGTTCCGCCAGCTTCCCGTGGTGGTATTATTACTGGTGGGGATATTACCCGAACAGCCAGACCGCTGTTATTTCCAACGGAGAAGTAATGACGAACGATACAGGCGGATTCGTCATTCCGTTCAAAGCGCTGCCGGATAAATCCGTTCCGAAGTCCAGCTCACCGACATTCAATTACACGATCAACATCGACGTGACGGACATCACGGGCGAAACGCACAGCACGAGCGCGTATGTGAATGTCGGTTACGTGGCGCTGGAGCTGAGCGTGAATGCGGATAACTATATCGAAAAGAGCGACACCGCGGGAATCCCTGTTTCGCTGACAAATCTTTCCGGCGAACCCGAATCGTCGATGGTATCCGTTTCCATCCACCGCCTGAACGATCCCGGGAAAATTTACAAGGACCGCCAGTGGCAGGTGCCGGATAAATTCATTTATACGAAAGACGACTGGACCACTACGTTCCCTGATCTTCCTTACAAAGAGGAGAACAAGCAGGTGAACTGGACGAAAGGGAGCGAAGTGTATTCCGGGAAATACAATACCGGCAAGGAAAAATCGCTCAGGCTGAAGAACAAAGATTCCTGGAAGCCGGGATCCTATATCATCGAGGCGACGGCAAAAGACAAATACGGGCAGGAAGTGAAGGATGTAAAATATTTCACGCTGTACGATATCAGGGATAAAATGCCGGCATCGAAAGAAGCGTGGTCGTTCCAGGCCATCAACACGAACTGCCAGCCGGGCGACAAAGCGGTTTTCCTCGTCGGGACATCCGGTAAGAATGTGAAAGTGCTTTACGAAACGGAGATACAGGGAAAAATTGCCAGCCGCCAGTGGCTTACGCTGAACGAAGAGCAGAAATACATTGAAATTCCGGTTGAAGAAAAACACCGCGGAAATTTTGCCGTGCATTTTGCGATGGTGTATCACAACCAGGCATACACCAGTGATGCTGGCGTCAGCGTTCCGTGGGAAAGCAAGCAGCTCGATTTCGAATACGAAACGTTCCGCAACAAGCTTATTCCCGGGCAGAAAGAAGAATGGAAAATAAAGATCAAGGGACCCAAGGGCGATAAAGTGGCGGCGGAAATGGTGGCCGCGATGTACGATGCTTCGCTCGACCAGTTCCGTTCCCACAACTGGAGCTTTTACCTCTACAAATCGTATTACGGCTCGCTCTACTGGCAGCACGGGGTGGAAGGAACTGCGACATCTGCGCTTTATGCGCCGTACTGGAATGATAATTCATTGCCCGATTACCAGTATCGCACCTATGATCAGCTCAACTGGTTCGGGTTTTATTTCAGCTACGGTAATTACTGGTATGGCTATGACGGGAACGGACCGGGTTATTTAAGGGAAGAAATGGATGAAGATAATTTAGGTGTTTCCGGCGGAGTTGTGGACATCGCCCAGTCGAAAGCCGTCGATAAATCGAAGGCGCCTGCGGCACCGCCCCCGGCAGATGCAGCCACCGGGTCGCCGACGTTCGCATTTTCAACATCGGGAAACACCGCGCATGCCTCCGGAGAAAAAAATACGGAAACCACCGCCCTCATGCAGGATAGCCCGGCGGCGGGAAAAGATTACCGGAACGCACCCAACCTGAATGCGATCGCGGCGCGGCAGAACCTCAATGAAACGGTGTTCTTCTTCCCGCAGCTGGAAACGGATTCCACCGGCACGGTGATCATCAAATTCACGATGAACGAAGCGCTGACGAAGTGGAAATTCATGGCGTTCGCGCACACGAAAGATCTTATGTACGGGCAGACGACAAAAGAAGTGGTGACGCAGAAAGATCTTATGGTCATGCCGAATGCACCGCGCTTCTTCCGCGAAGGTGACAAGATCACGTTCACCGCGAAAGTGTCGAACCTCACGGACAAGGATATGACGGGCGATGCCCAGCTCATGCTTTTCGACGCATTGACGATGCAGCCTGTGGATGCGAAATTCCTCAACAACAACGCGAAGCTTTCCTTCACTGCCAAAAAAGGACAGAGCGCTCCGCTCTCGTGGGATTTGATCATCCCGTATGATGTAAGCGCGGTTACTTATCGTGTCGTTGCGCAATCGGGAAATTTCACTGACGGCGAAGAATCGTCGCTGCCCGTTCTTTCCAACCGGATGCTCGTGACGGAAACCATGCCGATCTGGGTGAAGCAGGGCGAAACGAAAGAATTCCGTTTCGAAAAACTGCTGAGCATGAACGGCGGATCCACCACGCTGCGCAACCAGCGCCTCACGCTCGAGTTCACATCGAATCCCGCGTGGTACGCCGTGCAGGCGCTCCCGTACATGATGGAATATCCGTACGAATGCTCGGAGCAAACGTTCGACCGTTTGTACTCGAACAGCATTGCATCGAACATCGCGAATTCTTCCCCGAAGATCCGCGCTGTGTTCGATGCGTGGAAAACGCAGAGCCCGGACGCATTCCTCTCGAACCTCGAGAAGAACCAGGACCTCAAGAATGTCGTGCTCACGGAAACGCCCTGGGTGCTCGACGCGAAAGATGAAACGGAACGCAAACGCCGCGTCGGCTTATTGTTCGACATGAACCGCATGGCCGACGAGCAGGACCGCACGATCCGCAAGCTGCGCCAGATGCAGTCGCCGAACGGCGGGTGGCCCTGGTTCGAGGATATGCCGGACGACCGTTACATCACGCAATACATCGTAACCGGTTTCGGTCACCTCGACAAGCTGGGCGTGAAGAGCGTGCGCGAGGACAACCGCAACTGGAACATGATCACCTCTGCGATGCAGTACCTCGACAACCGCGTGCGTGAAGATTACGACTGGATCCTGAAATACGACAAGGACCACATGAACGAAGATCATCTCAGCGATATCGCGATCCAGTATCTCTATGCGCGCAGCTTCTTCCCTGAAATTCCCATGACACCGAGGAATAAAACGGCGTTCGATTATTACTATGGCCAGTCGCAGAAATACTGGCTGGGCAAGGGAAATTTCATGGAGGGAATGATCGCGCTCGAGCTCAACCGCTACAACGACAAGAAAACGTCAGGCGACATCATGAAGTCGCTCACGGAAACGGCGCTGCACAGCGACGAGATGGGAATGTACTGGAAAGACAACAGCGGCGGCTATTACTGGTACCAGGCGCCGATCGAAACGCAGTCATTGCTGATCGAAGCGTTCAAGGAAGTGAAGAACGATCAGAAATCCGTCGACGACATGCGCATCTGGCTGCTGAAGAACAAGCAGACGAACGACTGGAAAACGACCGTGGCCACAGCGGACGCCTGTTACGCATTGCTCATCGACGGCACGAGCTGGCTGGCGACAGAATCTAACGTCGAGATCGTCGTCGGTTCGCAGAAGATCGATCCGAAAAAGCTCGATGTTCCGGAAGAAGCCGGAACGGGTTATTTCAAAACCGCGTGGAGCGGTGATGCGATCACGCCCGACATGGGAAAGGTGACCGTGACGAAAACAGGTCCCGGCATTTCCTGGGGCGCGATGTACTGGCAGTATTTCGAGGACATGGACAAGATCACGCCGGCGCAGACACCGCTGAGCGTTTCGAAAAAACTTTTCCTCGTGAAGAAAACGTCATCGGGAGAAGTGATGGAACCCGTCACCGACCAGACCGTGCTGCACCCGGGAGATAAGATCCGTGTGCGCGTGGAATTGCGCAACGACCGTGATATGGAATATATTCACATGAAGGACATGCGTGCCGCGGGTTTCGAGCCGGTGAACGTGCTCTCGCAGTACAAATGGCAGGATGGTCTCGGCTATTACGAAAGCACGAAAGATGCATCGACGGATTTCTTCTTCAGCTTCCTGCCCAAAGGAACGCACGTCTTCGAATACCCGCTCACGGTGGTGAACGCCGGCGACTTCTCGAACGGCATCACGGAAGTGCAATGTATGTACGCGCCGGAATTCTCCTGCCACAGCGAAGGCATTCGCGTGAAAGTGGCGAAGTGAAATTCCGGATGAAAAACCAAATCCCGGCAAAACCTGCCGGGATTTTTTGTGCGTATAAAATTTTCCCGCCGCGGATCTCTGTGTATCCTCATCCTGCGCAAAGCCGCCAAAAATGTTTCGCCCGGTGAACGTCCTTTGTGCGCGTCGTGGGTAAAGCTCAATACGAAACCTTCGGCTCGTATGCCGTCGTTTTCATGTTATCCAGGAAAACTTTTTTCCCGCCCTGGTTCCAGACCACGATCGCGAGGACATCGCTGCGGTGAAGGATAAAAGGAGTGACGTACCACGCCGTCACATGTGTCCAGCTTCCGGGCGTTGCGCCCAGCGATTGCGCCGAAAAAGAAACGTACCCGTAATCTTTTTCCCGGTCGCTGGTCATGCACCCGGTGAAATTCAAATTCCCGTCTTCCGATCCGGGCGGAATAAACACATCCGCTTCCATTTTTATCCGCAGGTGATCTTTGTCCGTTATTTTATTGTACGGCATTTTCACCATTACGCCGTAAATGTGATCCGCATCGAGGCAAAGCGAATGCGTTCCGGAAAGCCCGAACGTGTCGCAGACCAATTCTCCGTTTACGGGTGTGTAGTTTTCGTAATTGCTGAAGTAGATGGTTTTTTCTATGTAATCATCCTTCACCTGTTCGAGCGGGGGAAGCGCGTGCCGGTCGATCTCGAGGTATTTTTTCAGCGAAGGATCATCCTGCGTCCGTCCGAAAATTTTCCAGTAATATGTTTTCGTCATCAGCTCATAGTGCAGGATGCTCTGCTCCAGCTGCCAGTTCTGGAACTGGTTCAGGAATGAGAACGCGGCAATGAAAAACCCGGCGACCCATTTCATCACGCGCATAACGGAAATCTCCTGCAGGAAAAATGCAAGCGGAACCGCCATCAGTCCATACGATGAAACGAAGGGCCGCTGACCGAACGAACCGGCGTACCACCAGCATTCCCAGGCCGAGATGGCATACACGTTCGCGAGAAAGAAAATAAAAAGCGGGACGAACAGTTCTCTTTTCTTCCGGAACAGCGTCCAGAATCCCGCGATCGCAAAAAGCATGACCGGCGTGTACAGCAGCCATCCTTTTTTGTAGCTGAACAGCGTTTGCCACACGAACGGGTGAAAAAGATCGAAGCCTTCCGAATGGTTGTTCGAGAACCAGTGATTCACGGTGAATTTCCAGTAGGCCATCTGCAGCATCAGCACGCAGCCGAGCGTTATTCCCGCAATGAGCACGTGCGTAAAATGACGGAAGGCAAAGCCGATCTTCGCAAACGCCGTTTTTATGCTGACGACGTTCCAGAAAACGGGAACAAGTATCCACACGAGCTCCGAAGGACGTATGATCGTCACGAGCCCGACCAGTGCGCCAAGACCAAGCGCTTTCAGCTTCGACGGATTTTCATGCCACGAGATCGTCAGCAAAATGATCATGACGCCGAAGGGGAAAATGAGGATGTGCGGCATCGTGTTCGAGTAAACGGAATAATGATAGAGATTCGTTCCGAGCGCGATCACGGCCAGCACGATCGCGGTGATGCGGTCGTTCACGTATTTCAGCAACAGTTTCCGCAGCAGCGTGAGACCGAGAAGGGCATAAAAGAGTCCCGCGATGATCATCGCATACTGGTAAGGCGGTGATAACCCGTCGGTGGGGTAGCCGAAGAGTTTTGCGCACGCGTGACCCGCAAGGAAAAAAGGAAGCCACACTACCGGCGGACCGACCGTATACACGTTCACCATTCTTCCTTTCACGCCCGGGAGCGCCTGGTACCACGGCCGCCCCTGCTGGTATTTTGCGTTCAGTGAATCGAGCCAGGAACGGTCCGTGATGCCGGGATCATGGTGGATGACCGTAGCGGGAAGATGCAGGTAGTATCCGTAGGAATCCCAGCTGATGGGCCCCGAGCCGGAAATCAGCCGGTCGTTGTTGCGGATCTCGCGGATCTCGACGTAAACAAAAATGCAGCTGATCGCAAGAAGCGTGTAAAACGAAATGCGGTTGACCACCTTGCGCATGGGTTCAAAAATAGGACTATTCTTTTCTTCGGTTACCGGCGTTTCTTTCCCCGGCTACAGCGGCTTCAATTCATTCTGAAGATTCCTGCGGGCGTCCGCATCGGATTTTCCGCGGAAGAAACCTGTTTTGTAAATGTGTTACATCGCGGGGAAATGCTTCAGCACTTCCCCGCGCGCGGACGAGTGGTAATGCCGTGTTTTCGGGGAATAATTTTTCCGATCCCGCTCCGCGGAATGTCTTTCGGATAGTTCAGCACCGTCAAAATGAAAACATTCCGCAAAGGGGTCATCACGGTAAAGGTAGAGCGAAACGGATTTACCAATGACACGATTTAGGCGTATTTTCGTGTTCTATGAGTTACAGGATTGGCGTCATCGGTGGCGGAAGCTGGGCCACGGCGATCATCAAGATGCTTTGCAACAACGTCACGGGCAGCGATGCGGGCAAGATCAACTGGTGGCTGCGCAATCCCGAAACGATCGCATACATCCGCAAGTACCGGCACAACCCGAATTACCTCAGCTCGGTCGAGCTTCACCTCGATCAGCTTGTGCTTTCAGATGACATCGCGCAGGTCGTAAGCAATTCAGATATCCTTATTGTCGCCGTTCCCTCGGCATTTCTCGCCGATTCACTTTCCGGTCTTGCAAAGAACGATTTCAGCGGCAAGATCGTTTTCTCCGCGGTGAAAGGCATCGTGCCCGGACCGAACCTCATCGTGGGTGAATATTTCAACACGGAGTTCGGCATTCCGTATACGAACATCGGCGTTATCACCGGGCCCTGTCACGCGGAGGAAGTCGCGCTGGAAAAGCTTTCCTACCTCACCGTGGCGTCGCAGTCGAATGAATATGCGCAGTTTGTTGCGCAGAAGATCGCGTGCCGCTATATCCGCGCCGGTGTTTCCGATGATATTTACGGAACGGAATACGCCGCCGTGCTGAAAAATATTTTCGCCGTCGCCAGCGGAATTTGCCACGGGCTCGGTTACGGCGACAATTTCCAGGCGGTGCTTATTTCAAATGCGATCCAGGAGATCAGCCGCTTTGTGGACGCCGTTCACCCGATCGACCGCGACATCAAAAGCACGGCTTACCTGGGCGACCTGCTCGTGACGGCGTATTCACAGTTCAGCCGCAACCGCATGTTCGGTGCGATGATCGGGAAAGGTTATTCCGTGAAGATGGCGCAGCTCGAGATGAACATGGTTGCGGAAGGCTATTACGCGGCGAAATGCATTCATGAAATAAACGGCCGCTACGGCGTGAGCATGCCCATCACGGATGCGGTGTACAATATTCTCTACGAAAAAATTTCACCCGTCATCGAGATCAAGCTGCTCACCGACAAGCTGACGTAACCGACAAGTTCCGTTCCCTGATGAACCTTACCAAAGACCGCTACAGGCTGTTTACCGGGTTGTTCTTCCTCGCGATGACGATCTTCGCGATCGTATTTGCAGGCGAACGTTTCCAGGCAGACGGCGCGTATTATCTTTTTCACGTCGTCGACTCGGGGAATTTCCGCATCGAGCACCAGCGGTATATTCTTGCGGTTTCGCAGGCGCTGCCGTTGCTCGGCGTGAAGCTCGGTCTTTCCATGCACGCGGTGATCCTGCTCAATTCGCTGAACAACATCGTTTTTTTCTTTCTGGTTTTCCTTTACGCCGTTCGCTATCTCCACGATCGTACCGCGGGCATCGCCGTTATTCTTTTCCAGGTGCTCGGCGTGATGCACATCCAGTTCATTCCCATGTACGAAGTGTGGTACGGTTCCGTGTTGCTCGTGCTCGTGCGGTCGCATCTTCTTCACAACCGGTACCGGAGCATACCTGATTTTGTTTTGCTCACTGCCATCATGGTCACGGTGCTGTTCAGTCACCCGCTGCTGTTCATCCCGCTCATTTTCATCATTCTTCTTGATGCAATAGAAAAACGGAAGATCAGCTGGAAGCTGCTGTTCACGTACGCCGTTATTTTTTCGGGATGGTACATCATCAAAAAATTGTTTCTCAGCGAATACGAAGCCGGGAAGCTTTCACTGCTCGATTTCGGGTGGAATAAAGCATACCGGAACCTTTTTCACTTCGGTTATTTGTGGGGACTTGTCGTTTTCTTTTTCAAATACTACACGATACCGGTTCTCGCGTTCATCTTCATGATGATCGTTTACATTGTGCGCAGGGCGAAAATGAAAGCGTTCCTGCTGGCCGCGTTCTTTTTCGGGATTATCCTGCTGATCAACATCACCAATGAAAACATACCGGAGATATCACCGTATTTCGAGCGCATGTACATGCCGCTGATACCGATCTCGCTCCTCCCGTTCCTGTATGATTTCTTCGCGCAGTTCGGATGGAAGAGCACGGCGGGCGGAATTCTCGTGATGCTCGTGGTGACGTGGCGCATTTATCTTTTCTGTTCCGTAGGAATGATGTACAGCGAACGCACCGCGATCACCGAACGAGTCATTCACCAGGCGCAGGCGATGGGCGGATCGAAATTCGAGCTTGCGGAAAGCGACTACCGGGGCTGCATGAGCTGGGTCGACTGGTCGTACCCGATGGAAACGTTCCTGCGTTCGGCCTGCGACGGGAAAGACAAAACCGTAACCGTGCTTACATCCGAAGATCTCGATGAAGGAAGGAACCGGCAGATGATGAACGACAGGCTGTTCTTTCTCCGCCGCTGGGACCCGCGCGCAGATTATTTCATCAACAAGAACTATTTTGTGGTGAAGGACGGTCCGTACAAAAAGCTGCAGCCGGAGTGCCGCTGAGTTTTGTAAGGGCACGTGCACGAAAATGTATTCCGGGGGTAGCTTATTTTGATTTCATCACCATCAACTCCTGCCAGGTGCGTGACAAGCTTCCGGTTTTCCCTGCTGCTGCCCGACGAGTGGCCGGGTGTAAGGTAATCACATCAGTTTTTTTTCCCGGCTTCAGCGCTGAAATCGTACCGGTGAATAAGCGCCACCAGCTCCGTCCGGTTGTTGACCGACAGCTTCGAGAATACGCGGCGTAAAAACGTTTTTACCGTGTTCACCGAAACGTTCATGCCTGCGGAAATTTCCTTGTCCGTCATACCCCGCGAAACGTACGAAAGCGTCTCGATCTCTTTTTTTGAGAGCGAAGAAAAGCTTTCAGGCAGCATCACGCGTTCATTTTTTTTCAGGATGGTGTTGATGATGTCTTCTTTTTCTTTCAGCGCGGAACGCAGCTTCTCGATCTCCCGCTCTTTTTTCTGCGCCTGGTATTTCGCTTCGATCTCCGCCACCTGCTGGCGGCTCGCGTCGCTCATCACGGATTCATGGAATTCATCGTAATATAATTTGTAGCGGTATGCCTGGTCGAATTTTTTCATCCTCGCATAGCATTCCGCAATGTTGTTGTACAGCATTTTCGTGATGTCTTTCGCGTCGATGTCGAGCGAGACTTTCAGCGCTTTTTTGAACCAGGTTATCGCTTCCCGGAATTTCTTCTGCTGCAGGAAAACGGTGGCGATGTTGCCCATCGAGCGTGCGATGTTCGGATAATCGCGGAAAACTTTTTTTTCTTTCAGCGATTCGCGGTGATACGCCAGCGCTTTTTCATATTCGCCTTTCATCCGGTACAGCACGCCGAGGTTGTCTTTCAGCAGTGCCGCCGTCCGGGTTTCCCCAAGCTGCCCGGCGATCGTCAGCGTAAGCAGGTAATGGTCCAGCGCAGTTTCGATGTTCCCCGTTTCACCATGGACCATCGCGATGTTCGCCAGCGTTTTCATTTCCAGCTGCCGGTACTTTTCTTTTCGGGCGAGCTCAAGCGCTTCCGTGGAGAAGGCCAGCGATTTTTCGAACTGCCGCAAATGATAGAACACAATGCCGAGGTTGATGTTCGATGCGATGATGCCGGCCATGTCGCGTATTTTTTCTTTCAGCTCGATGGAACGGGAGAAGAAGGAAACGGCTTCAGGGAATTCGCCTTTGTTGAGATGGACGAGCCCCTTGTTGTGCAGCGCGGTCGCAGCTCCCGCATCGTAGTTGTTCTTTTGCGAAAGTTCAAACGCGCGTTCGTTCAGCGCGTCTGCACGATCCATATCAGAGTACAGGTGTTCTCTGAACGACTCCAGCAAAGAATCGATCTCCGGGAATTCTGTTCCGGGTTTATTCATCGTAATGCGCCCTGCGGGTTCGGGCATTGTAAAAATACCGGAGAAAAAATGAAAGGGCAAAACAAACAGGACTGGCAGAGCGCCGGCCCGTGATTAATTATCCCGGTATACGCCATGCGCCGGCTGGTATCAGAACCTGACGCCGATCACGCACACATCGTCTACCTGCTCGAGCGTACCTTTCCAGTCGTCGAATTCTTTTTCCAGCTTTTCCGCCTGGAGTTTCAGCGATAACGCGGCATTGCCCGACAGGATGCTGTGCAGCTTCCGGTATTTTATTTTTTTTCCTTTGGGTCCGCCGAACTGGTCTGCGAAACCGTCGGTGTACAGGAAAAGCATATCGCCCTTCTGCACATCAACCCGGTGAAGTGTGAAAGGATTGTTCAGCTCGCCTTTTCCCACCGGCATTTTATCTGCGGGAAATTCAGTGAGCTCCCCATTCCGCACGATCACCGGGGCGTTGTGTGCAGCCGCGTAGGTGATCCCGTTCTTTTCAATGCAGAGCAGGATGCCGTCCATTCCGTCCTGGGCGCCATCTTTCGACACGGAACCGAGCAGGCGTTCTCGTACATAGCCGAGTATTTTGTCGGGCCCGGTGATGTTTTTTTCAGTGATCGCTTCGTTGAGAAAAGAGATGTTGAGCAGGGACATGAATGCGCCGGGGACGCCATGTCCCGTGCAATCGCACACGGCAAGGTAAAAACGGCGATCGTCGCCCGAGCCGGAAACGGTGGCCCAGTAAAAATCACCGCTCACAATGTCTTTGGGACGGAACAGGATAAAATGTTCCGGCAGGTTTGCATTCAGCAGATCGTCGTGCGCGAGCAAAGTGTATTGGATCCTCCGGGCGTAATTCAGCGAATCGAGAATTTCCTGCTGCTTGACTTCGACGATCTGTTTTTGTTCGCGTAGCTGCTGTGTCCGCACTTCCACTTTTTCTTCAAGAATATCCTTCTCCCGTTTCAGCGATCGTTCCCGCCAGCGGATGAACAACCACAATCCGCCCGTGAAAAGGAGGAACGCGGAAAGATAAGACCACCACGTTCTGTACCACGGAGGCAGGACTGTGAATGTATAAGTGACCGGTGCGCTCCATGTTCCGCCGATGTATTGCGCCTGCACGTTGAATGTGTACGTTCCTTCGAAGATGTTGCCGAAGGTGGCGGTCGTCATGTCTGTTGGCGGGCTCCATGTTTTATCATAGCCGTCGAGGAAATACCGGTACCTCACCAGGAAAGGCCTCGCCGGTGCGATGGCGGTAAAATCAAACGTGATGCTGTTATGCTCATGGGGTAAAACAAGATGCTGCGGCAGGTAGCAGAACCGTGAAATGCTGTCGAAACGAACACCGGCGAAGCGGCTGCGCATGCTGTCGCGGACGGCGGGCGGCAGCGCCTGTCCTGTGGTGACCGCCTCTTCGGTGAAGGCCGGAGAAGAAACGAGACTGTCGTACACCGGCGGATTTTTATCCGAAAGATCATACCAGCAGATATTTTCATCCTTGATCTTTACAGCCTGGAGAAGAACTTCCGGCGGAAGAAAATCACGGTGGACCTGCGTATGATCGAAGCGGACAAGCTTGTCTCCCGTTCCTTCCCACATGACACCTGCGTTGTCGCAGATCAGCGCATTCGTGTTCGCGTCTTTCACCGGGTAACCGGTTTTCTGGTTGAACACGTCAAAAACGGGAATGTACTTTTCAGCAAGCTCTGCATTACTGATCGCGCATGAAGACGGGACAATTTTTCCCGAGGACTTTTCGCGGAAACCTGTCAGGCCGCTGAAGCCAAGGTTCGTCCCGAACCAGATCGTTCCTTCATGGTTCATCTGCATGCTCCAGATGCTGTTGTCGGCCATTCCTTCGGCGGTGGAAATGATCATGAATTTTTTTTCACTTTTTTCCGCCGGGTTGAAACGGCACACTCCTTCGCCGGAAGTGCCGAACCATAAATTGCCGCAGCTGTCCTCCAGGATCGACAGTACGGTATTCCCGGCAAGTCCCTGCAGGATGGAATAATTGACGAATGTTTTTCCACCTCTTCCGTCCGTGCGCAGGCAGCTCACTCCGCCGCCGGCTGTCCCGAACCAGATGTTTCCGTTCCTGTCCTCGTGCATGCAGCGCACGGTGTTGTTCGCAAGCCCCTGCGCCGTCGTGTAGGTGGCAAATGATCGCCCGTTTTTCGCATCGGGATGGAGACAGCACACGCCGTTCCCGTCTGTTCCGAACCACAGGTTGCCGTCACGGTCTTCCATCGCGCTCCGTATGAAATTGCTTGCCAGTCCTTGCGCCGTGGTATATGTGCTGAATGTTTTCCGCTCTTTATCGAAACAGCACACACCGCCGCCTGAAGTGCAGAACCAGAGTTTCCCGGTATGATCTTCAAGAATGTACCAGATGCTGCTGGCGGAAAGTCCCTGCGCGCCGGAATAGATGTAAAAATTTTTCCCGTCATACAGGGATACTCCGCCGCCTTCTGTTCCGAACCAGAAATTTCCGCTCCTGTCCTGCAGCAGGCCAAGAACGATATTCGACGAGAGTCCCTGCTCCGTGGTGTACGTGGATACCGTATTTCCTTCATAACGGCAGACGCCTCCGCCATACGTTCCGAACCACAGGTTTCCCGATTTGTCTTCGAGAATGCTCCAGACAATATCGCCGCTCAGGCCCTGCGCAATATTGTAGATGGTAAATGCTTTTCCTTCCTGCGCGCGCGGATCGAAACGATCCACGCCGCCGCCGTAAGTGCCCATCCAGATCCTGCCGGTCTTGTCTTCATGAAGACTGTAAACGCTGTTCGAGGAAAGTCCGTTCGCCGTGGAATAATTGATGAAATGATTTCCGTCGTAGCAGCTGACGCCATTTCCTCTCGTTCCGAACCAGAGATTTCCGGAATGATCTTCCAGCATGGAATAAACCGTGTTGCCGGCAAGACCGTCCGCTGCGGAATAATTCGTGAACAGTTTCCCTTTTCCCCCATCCGGATCATAACAGCTTATGCCATTCCCCCCGGTTCCGAACCAGATGCGCCCCTTCCGGTCTTGCATCATGCTCCACACGCTGTTTCCTGCCAGTCCGTCTGCAGTCGTGAAGTTTGTAAATGATTTTCCATTGGCGGAGGAAGGATCGAGACGGCTGACCCCGCCGCTTTCCGTTCCGAACCAGAGGTTGCCTTTGCGGTCTTCGAGGATCGAATAAACAATATTGCCTGCCAGTCCCGATTTCTGGTTGTAGGTACGGAAACAGGTTCCGTCGTAGCAGCACACGCCGCCGCCATACGTTCCAAACCACATGTTGCCCGAGCGGTCTTCCCGTATGCACATGATGATGTTGCTCGGAAGTCCGCAGGAAACCGTGAACGTGGAAAATTTCTTCCCGTCAAACCGGCTTACGCCGCCTCCGTCCGTTCCGAACCAGAGATTTCCCAGGTGATCGGCACAACCGCTGCGGACCGAGCTGAGCGCCAGCCCCTCTTCGGTGTTGTAGCTTTGCATGGGAATGAAAAACCCGGCGGGTCGCACAACCGGATCTCCCGCTGCGGTCTGCACAGGCGGAGCGAACGGCGCTTCCGAAGGTTCGCCGGCAGGAATGATCGCCGGCGGAGAAAAGGTTTTCTCTTTTTCTGCTTTACCGGGCGAGCCACTGCCATCGCTGCACGAGTAAATGATAATCGCGGTTAATAAATTGAAAAAAAACAGGAAACGCATATCGGGGACTAAAAATAAAAGTATTTCAATGATAACGTATTCGCGCATGCGGTTGCAAATGCCGGCCGGCGGCGGATCTCCGCAATTCGCGATGCAAATTAAACCCTTGCGTTCTTCCGTAGAATAGCACTTAAGTAGTATAAGAACAAACGGAAATGTTTGGCATATTTGCTCCATAACAAACAGGTCCGGTGTGTAATCCCGCGGCCTACCCAACGTCCTGCTATGAAAAAAAACATCCTCCTTGCTGTCTTGCCGTTTGTTCTCCTGCTGTTGTCTGCCGGCAACGACCCCAAACTGCCGAAGCTGAAAAGCGCTACCGTTGCGATTAACGGAACACAGATCATGATCGACCAGGGAGAAGTTTCCATGGCCGACTGGTTCACGTTCATTTACAAAACCGCTTACGACGAAAAAAACGACGGGTTCAACCAGGTGCGCTACGACTCGCTGATGCCGGATACGAATATCCTTCCGCAGAAATATCGTTTTCTCGTCCGCATGTTCGCGAAGCTGGACAATTTTTACGGCAACGGGGGAACGGATAAGTGGAGGTGGTTTTTCGGTGACAATACATACACGCTGGGTTTTTTCATTCCTGTTTCCGAAAGTGTGTGGGGCGTGGACAGCCTGAAGACGAAAATCAAAAATTACATGAAGCTGCCGGTTGTGGCCATTACGTACAGCCAGGCACAGGAATATATCGCGTGGAGAGCGCAGCTCGCTTCAGCGGAAAAGAAAGTGGCCGATGACGGATGGAAAGTGAAGGGCCGGCTGATGACGAAAGAAGAATGGCAAAATATGGCAACCAGCCTCGGACCGCGCTTCGCGACGAATAATACGGCGCAGATCGATACGGTAAATACCAAAGGATGCTACCTGCTGAATATCAGGACAGACAAACCGTGCGAGAGCGTTCTCGAGGGAAGAAAAGTTTTCGGGGAAGGCGCGGTCGGCGTTTTTTCCTATAACCCCGATCGTAACGGGCTCTACAATATTTTCGGGAATGTTGCGGAAATGACGCAGGAGGAAGGAATTGCCATCGGCGGCAGCTATGCCGATTACGGCATCATGTGCAACGCGTCGAAAACGGTTTCGTATTCAAAGCCCGAACCCTGGCTCGGGTTCCGCTGCGTGTTTGAATTCAGCCGCTGAGAAAGACCGCAGGGCTGTCTTTCTGCGCAATTCTATTGTGCAGATGTTCCTGAACTTCCGGCCGGCTTCAGGATATTGTACCGTACACCCATGGTCCACTGCTGAACTTTCCACGTCGCATACTGCGCCAGCTCCTGGTCTTTGACAATGTTCGTCACGCCGTAATAAAAGTTGGTCTCCGCGGTGAACTTGCCGTTGAAATGGTAGAACAGCCCGGCCCGCGGACCGAAATCGTACGCCTTAATGCCGGGATTGCCTGCTTTGTTGTCCCACGTATCTTGCTGCATGTTTGGAGTTGTGAATTTCAGATTACGAAAAAGAGCGCTCCTTGCGGGAACGCTCTTCGTGAATGAATTGTGCGTTTATCAGATAGTGAACTCGATGCCCTGCGCGAGCGGGAGCTGCGAACCGTAATTGATCGTGTTTGTCTGGCGGCGCATGTACGCTTTCCACGCATCGCTGCCGGATTCACGTCCGCCGCCGGTTT
>DASTSF010000009.1:0-10656 GCA_035760825.1 Bacteroidia bacterium | reverse complement strand
AATGCTGCAGCTGGTGGATGATGTTTTTTCCACCCGCAGCGACCCTTCCCAGCTCCAGGTCGATGAGGATGTTCTCAGGAAGCTGGGTGAAATCCATCCCGCCACGCTTTCCGATTACGACGACGGTGAAGGTCCTGCGGTATGGATACTTGTCATCCCGACAACCGAAAAAACAATGCGGCTTTTCCTCGACGGCGCGATACCGGAAAACGAGCTGCTTGCGCGCACTTCTCCCGGGGAAAAATTTGAAGCGATCTACCTCTGCTCGGCAACGGTCCTGCCCGAATTCAGGAAAAAAGGACTAGCGCGGAAGCTGACCGTCGAAGCGATTGAAAATATCCGGAAGGATCACGGCATCCGTTTTCTTTACGTCTGGCCGTTCACACCGGAAGGCGACAGGCTGGCTGAAAAGATCGCTGCCATTACGGGTCTGCCGCTTCTGAAGAAAATTTCCGGCCACGCCCGCCATTGAGTTTTCCCGCCCCGGCGCATTTTTCAGCAACGCGTTTTATCCATTGGTCGAAAATGAGACGTGATGCGTCGTTTTTACAGCAAAATTTGTATGCGGGAAAGCAGGGAATTGAAGATGTGCGATAAAGAATTTTCCGGGGCCCGGGCGCATTTTCCACGCATATTTCCAAAGCAAAAAAATGATACTTTTACCACTGCTCCGGAAAGCGCTCCGCAGCGCATTTTTACAGGGCTTTCCCCACGGAAAAAACGCAACTGCATAGCAACCAAAAAGACCTGAATTCTGTGAAACCAACCAATGTAAAAGACCCGGAATATTTCCACAAAGTGGTCGATTGCCAGTATGCCTGTCCGGCGCACACACCTGTGCCCGAATACATACGGCTGATCGCCGAGCAGAAATATACCGAGGCCTACATGATCAACTGGGAATCGAATGTGTTTCCCGGTATTCTCGGCCGCACCTGCGACCGTCCCTGCGAACCCGCCTGTCGCCGCGGGCGCCTGGAACCGAATGAGGAACCTGTCGCTATCTGCCGGCTCAAGCGCGTAGCTGCCGACAACAAAGGCGACGTAAAACAGCACATGCCGGCCGGACCGTTCAAACCGAACGGAAAGAAGATCGCCCTTATCGGCGCAGGCCCGGCATCGCTTACCGTTGCGCGCGACCTGGCTCCGCTCGGTTATGAAATTCACCTGTACGACGAGCAGAAAGCCGGCGGCGGTTTCATGCGCAGCCAGATCCCGTCGTTCCGTCTTCCCGAAACTGTCCTCGAAGAGGAAGTGAATTATATTCTCGACCTCGGCATTCACACGCATTTCAATACGTATGTGAAAAGCCTGAAAGAGGTTCTCGCCAAAGATTATGACGCTGTTTTTGTCGGATCGGGCGCTCCGAAAGGACGCGACCTCGACATCCCGGGAAGGAAAGAAGGCGCCGCGAATATTCACATCGGCATCAACTGGCTCGCCAACGTCGCGTTCGAGCACACGAATAAGATCGGTAAAAAAGTGATCGTGCTTGGTGGTGGAAACACCGCGATGGATTGCTGCCGCACTTCCCGCCGTCTCGGCGGAGAGCAGGTGAAGGTCATCGTCCGCAGCCCGTTCGCAGAAATGAAAGCGTCGCCGTGGGAAAAAGAAGACGCGATGCACGAGGATATTCCCATCATCGACAACCACGTTCCGAAAAGCTTCGTTATTGAGAACGGGAAGCTCAAAGGGATGATGTTTGAAAAAGTGAAAGCTGTTTACGAAAACGGGAAACGCAAGCTGGTCCCGACCGGCGAGCCTGAAGTTTTCCACGAAGCGGACGACGTGCTCGTCGCTATCGGGCAGGAAAACAGCTTCCCGTGGATCGAGCGTGACCTCGGCATCGAATTCGATAAATGGGACATGCCTGTCGTGAATGAAACAACGTTCGCTTCCACGAATAAAAAAGTATTCTTCGGCGGAGACGCAGCTTTCGGTCCGAAGAACGTCATCACCGCGGTGGCGCACGGGCACCAGGCCGCAATTTCCATCGACCTCGCCTGCCGCAACGAAGACCTGATGAAGCGCCCATCTCCTTACGTGAATCTCGTCAGCCAGAAAATGGGCATCCACGAATGGAGCTACGACAACATGGTTGTCGTCGACAAGCGATACATGGTTCCGCAGGCGGACAAAAAAGTGACGCTCTCCAATCGCAAGAAGGAAGTCGAGCTCGGCTTTGATCTTCCGACCGGGTTCAAAGAAGCGGAACGTTGCCTCAACTGCGACGTGGAAACGGTCTTTACGGAAAACAAATGCATCGAATGCGACGCCTGCGTCGATATCTGCCCGACCTCCTGCATTACATTCACGGAGAACGGCGACGAGAGCGATCTCCGGACGCGGCTGAAAGCGCCCGCCAACGTGGAATCGCAGGCGCTTTACGTGTCCGACGTGCTTCCCACCAAACGCGTAATGGTGAAAGATGAGAATGTCTGTCTCCATTGCGGCCTTTGCGCGGAACGTTGCCCCACCTCTGCGTGGGACATGCAGAAATTCTTCTACAGCGTAACTAAAGCATACCAGGTATGAACGAGAAGGTGAATGATTTCGTGATCAGGTTCGCGAACGTGAACGGAACCGGGTCAGCCAGTGCGAATTTCCTTTTTACCAAGGCGATTTTCCGGATGGGAATTTTTGTAACGCCCAAAAATATTTTCCCGTCCAACATCCAGGGACTTCCCACGTGGTACGAAGTGCGCGTCAATGAAAAAGGATATCTCGGGCGGAGAGATGGCGTTGACATCATGGTTTGCGTAAACCCGCAGAGCATGAAGCAGGATGTTGCCTCCGTGCGTCCCGGCGGTTATTTTCTTTACGACTGCACGAAAGCGCTGCACGAGGAATTCATCCGCCGCGACATTAATTACATCGGCATTCCGCTGATGGCGATGTGCAACCGTGAATTTACGGATGCCCGCCAGCGCCAGCTGTTCAAGAACATCGTTTATGTCGGCGCGCTTTCCGCGCTGCTGAACATCGAGTTCAAAGTGCTGGAAGATCTTCTCGCCGACCAGTTCGCCGGGAAAGAAAAGCTGATCGCGCCCAATGTGAAAGCGTTGAAAATGGGCGTCGATTATGTGAAAGAGAATTTCAACTACCCGCTTGACATCCGCGTGGAACGCCGCAACCTTCTCGGCGATTCGATCATGGTTGACGGTAATTCCGCCTGCGCGCTCGGCGCTGTATACGCAGGAGCCACCGTCGTCGCATGGTACCCGATCACGCCTTCCACTTCGGTGGCTGAAGCGTTCTCCGGCTACGCGGAACAGCTGCGCGTAGACAAGGAAACCGGCACGCACAATTATGCCGTTGTCCAGGCGGAAGACGAGCTCGCCGCCATCGGCATGGTCATCGGCGCCAACTGGAACGGCGCGCGGTCGTTCACCGCAACCAGCGGTCCCGGCGTTTCGCTGATGAACGAATTCCTCGGTCTCGCCTACTTCGCGGAAGTTCCGGCTGTGCTCATCGATGTGCAGCGTACGGGTCCTTCCACCGGCATGCCGACGAGGACGCAGCAATCCGATATTCTCGAAGCGGCCTATGCGTCGCACGGAGATACAAAGCACGTTCTTCTTTTCCCGAATACTCCGAAAGAATGTTTCGAGATGACCGCGGAAGCGTTCGATCTTGCCGAAGAATTGCAGACGCCCGTGATGGTGATGACCGATCTCGATCTCGGCATGAACGATCATATTTCCGAGCCGTTCAAATGGGACGATAAGCGTAAGCTCAGGCGCGGGAAAGTCCTCACCGCGGAACAACTGGATAAGCTCGAACGTTACGGCCGTTACCTCGACGTCGATAACGACGGGATTACGTACCGTACCATTCCAGGCGTTCATCCCACGAAAGGCGCTTTCGTCACGCGCGGAACTTCACGCGACGAGTACGCAACGTACACGGAGGACGGCGCGGCCTATGTGCGCAACATGGATCGCCTCACGAAGAAATTCGAAACGGCGAAAAAAATGGTGCCTGCACCCCATCTTTACCAGGACAAGAACAGCTTCGAGAACGCCATCGTTTTCTTCGGAACATCCACGTATTCGGCCGAAGAAGCAATGGACCTGCTGAAGGAACAGGGCGTGTACGTCGATGCGATGCGTCTTCTCGCATTCCCGTTCAGCAAAACGGTTGAAGATTTCATCCACGCGCACAAGCGTGTTTTCGTGATCGAGCAGAACCGCGACGGGCAGATGCGCAGCATGCTCCAGATGGAGCTCGGCATCAACCCGGAAAAACTGGTCGCTGTCCTCAATTACGATGGCATGCCGATCACCGCCGACAACATCCTGAAGCAGATCACAAAACATCTTTCCACTACATCCAAACAAAAAGAGGTTCGCTGATTTTATGACATACGTTCGTCCGAAATTCCGCCATCCTGAATTACCCAAGAACAAACTGGGCTACACGCAGGATTATTATGAAGGAGCGCTCTCTACGCTGTGCGCAGGCTGCGGTCACGACTCGATCAGCGCTGCCATCGTGCAGGCCTGCTTCGAGAACAACATCGAACCGCACAAAGTGGCGAAGATGTCAGGCATCGGCTGCTCGTCCAAAACGCCGGCGTATTTCCTGAGCAATTCTCACGGGTTCAACTCCGTTCACGGGCGCATGCCCTCCGTTGCCACCGGGGCCAACCTCGGCAACCGCGATCTTATTTATTTCGGTGTTTCCGGTGACGGCGACACTGCTTCGATCGGCATGGGACAATTCGTTCACGTGATCCGCCGCAACCTGAACATGACGTACATCGTGATGAACAACGGTTGCTACGGCCTCACCAAGGGACAGGATTCCGCCACAGCCGATGAAGGTTCGAAAAGCAAAGCCGGCTCCGTCAATCCTTTTCATGCCATCGATCTTGCCAGCCTCGCGCTCGAGCTCGGAGCAACGTTCGTCGCACAGAGCTTTTCCGGCGACAAGCGCCAGCTCGTTCCGCTCATCAAAGCGGCCATGAAGCATAAAGGCTTTGCGTTCATCAACGTCATTTCTCCCTGCGTCACGTTCAACAACAATCCCGGCTCCACGAAGTCGTATGATTTCGTACGCGAACACATGGAAGCCACGGCGACGATGGATTTCGTTCCTGAAATGAAAGAGATCACGACTTCCTACGAAGAAGGAACCGTGAAGAAAGTTGAAATGCACGACGGCACCGCCATACAGCTGCACAAGCTCGAGCAGGAATGGGATCCGCAGGATCGTTTTTCAGCTATACATGCGATCAAAAAAGCGCAGGACAAAGGCGAGATCCTTACCGGGCTGCTGTATATCGATGAAAATTCGAAAGACCTTCACGACATCCTGAATACAACGCAAAAGCCGCTGAACACGCTCACGGAAAAAGAGCTGTGCCCGGGATCTTCCGCATTGGCGGATATCAATTCCGGGTTGCGGTAGCCAATTTCTTAAAATGAAAAGTGAAATGTGAATGCGGGAACGTGTTCACATTTTTACTATACGGGAATAGTAAGTTCCTTCGTTTCCCTTCACGACAAGAAAATACACACCCGGACCCGCTGCTTCAAGTTCTGTCAGCGTGTAATGATTTTCCGCTTTCTTCGCAGCAAACACGAGCTGGTCGATCATCTGCCGTCCCTGCACATCATAAAGGTTCACCTGTATATCCTGGTCCGTCATCGAATAGAATGAAAAATCCAGCTGGTTTACAAAAGGATTCGGCACCACGTTGTAGAGATAATCGTTCGCCTGGTCGTAAACGGGATTCGGGGAAAGCGCGAGATTGGCCGCGCAGAAATCCGGTATGCCGTATCCCATCAGCGAATCGGGATTCGAATACTGGCTGGCGCTCATTTCGATGTACTGGATCAGCTGCATGTTCGTCATCGACGGATGCGCCTGCCAGAGACAGGCCACGAGTCCGCAGGTGATGGGCGTGGCGAACGAAGTTCCGTTACCGGTCTGCGTTCCTCCCGTCGGCGATGCGATCACCGCATTCACACCCTGTGCGCCTGTGCAGGGTTTAACATCCCCGTCGGAAGCAGGTCCGCGGGAGCTGAAACCGGCCACGTTGCCGGAAGCGTCCAGCGCGGCAACCGTGAGCACGCTGTCGGCGTCGCCGGGCGTGGAAATATAAAACCACGGACTCTGCCCCGAATTCCCTGCTGCGATGACGAGCGCCATTCCTTTGCGCGCCGCAATGTTCGCCGCACGCGCGCAGGGTGTCGTGTGCCCGTTCATGTCGGCGTAGGTGTGATTTTCGGACGGATCATCGAATTCCGTATAGCCGAGCGAAGAGTTGATCACATCCGCTCCCACGCTGTCGGCATATTCCGCCGCAGACGCCCAGTAATATTCTTCCACGATATATTCCGTCGCCGCTTCCTCGCTGCGCAGCAGCCAGTAGCTCGCATCGGGTGCTGTTCCGACAAGATTTCCCGGGTCGTTCCCGCCCATCGTGCTCAGCACCATCATGCCATGCTGGTTGTCCTCGTAAACGGAAGAATCGCCCGCGACAAAATCCCAGGTGCCGAGAATGCGGTTGTTCATGAAGAGCGTATCGAAGACCGGGAGAACGTTGGCGTGATAAAATCCCGCGTCGATGATCGCGATCTGCATGCCCTGCCCGCGGTAGCCCGCGTTGTGCAGGCACACGCCGCCGAGCATGCTGATCTGGTTGTACGACGGACCGTAATTCAGCCCGGAAGAAGTGACATACCCGGAACGTCCCGTTTGCTGCTGCAATGGAGAATAGGTTTCTTCCGAAAATTTATTCACGGTATCCGGGTTGGCGACACGCATTCCCGCATTGTTTACGCTCACGACATACGGCAGCGCGGCGATCGCATTCAGCACGTTTGTGTCATTGGTAAAAACGATAACCCCGTTCAGCCATTTGGAAACCGAATGAACCGTCGCGCCCGTTGCAGCCACGCCCGCGATGTACGCCGGTGTCACGGGAAGATCCAGCGAGTCGATCGCGATTCCCTGCGTCGTCCTGCGCGCCAATGCACGCGGCGACAAATACGCGGAAGGATTGCTCAGCGAGTAGGGATTATTTCCCTTGTCGCGGAACTGCACCCAGTGCTTGTTGTCCTGGGAAAATAAAGCGGAGGCGAAAAATAGGCAGAGAAAAATAAACGTAAACCTTCTGAACATCATCCTGTTTTTGGTTGAACAAATTTACCGAAAAGGGCCGATCGGGCGCGCTGCGATCCACTTACATCTTCACTTCGTGGTACACCCTCGATTCTTAATCATTCATCATCTCGGTCCCCAATCCACCAGCCGGAAATTGCACACCACGCCGCCTGTAATGCGTCCCATCACCGGGGAAAGAATAAGCGTGTCCGTACGTCCATGCACGTCGATGATGCTTTTCTCTATCATGCCCACATTCCGCGCATAACGTTCCTGGTAGAATTTCCGGGTGATCAGGTTCGTCTCGTCTTCCTGCAACACCGTTGCGACGGAATCGAAATTCATCGCGTTCAGCGAATACGGCTGGTCGACCGATGCATATTTGTAATCCATTTCACCGAGCGTATTGTAGGCGTTTCCGTTCCAGGTTTTTCCTTCACGCGGAACGAATGTCAGGCGGATGTAACGCTGGTTCTCCTCCTGCTTTTCCGCTTCCGATGACGTGCGCACGAACGACCACACCCGGCTGATCGTCCAGGGCTGGTTCGCGTAAGGAACAGTGTCGCTGTAATTTTTCCGGTAACGCTCCACGCGCATCGCCTGCCGTCCCTGGTTGTCGGTGAAATACGATTCGATAATTTCCTTTACCTCGTAGCGGTAAACGACCGTGTCATTATTGAAATCGTCATACACGGTGGAATCGACGTCGTAAATGCAGTAATGCCCGATAGCATCCGGGAAATAAGAATAGCCTGTATCGACAGTCCCGTCTTTTTTACAGGAAGAAAAAACCGCTGACGCCATGCCGGTGATCAGCACCACGACATAAAACGCGCGCAGCTTTTTTTTCATTGCAGTGAAACGGGTTTGGGACGATCGATGAACCCGCCGCCCACAACGTCATTCCCTTCGTAAAACACAGCCGACTGGCCGGGCGCAACACCCGAAACCGACTGGTGGAAAAGCACTTTTATCTTTCCTCCTGCTTCCGTAAGTGAAGCCGGCGTTCCGGGATCGTGGTAACGGATCTTGGTGGTGGACGCGAAATTTTCCGGCAGCGATGCGTACTTCACGAGATTGTAATCACGCACGAGCATCTCCTGCTTTTCCAGTTCCGTTTTCGTGCCGAGCACTACGGTATTCGATTCGGGGATGATCTGCGTTACGAACATCGGTTCGCCAAGCGCGATCTCGAGCCCTTTCCGCTGCCCGATCGTGTAGAACGGGTAGCCGCGGTGCTTCCCAACGACTTTCCCGTCGCTGAGCACAAAATCGCCGCCGTCTACTTTCTGCTCGAGGCCCGGAACTTTATGCTTCAGGAATGCGCGGTAATCGTTTTCCGGAATAAAGCAGATCTCGTAGCTCTCGCTTTTTTTCGAAAGTTCTTCGTAACCGGCATTCGCCGCCATGTCACGGATCTCCGATTTCCTGAATTTTCCCAATGGAAAGATCGTGCGCTTCAGGCTTTCCTGCGAAAGTCCCCACAGCACATACGACTGGTCTTTTGCTTCGTCGATCCCTTTCGAAACGACGTACCGCCCGTTCTCCTCACGTACCTGCGCATAATGCCCGGTCGCGATGAATTCGCAGCCGAGCTGGTCGGCCCGCTTCAGCAACGCGTCCCACTTGATGTGGGTATTGCACAGCACACACGGGTTCGGCGTACGCCCTGCGAGATATTCATCCACGAAATTGTTGATGATGTGGTCGCCGAACTCGCCGCGGATGTCGAGAATATAATGCGGGAAACCGAGGTTCACCGCCAGCATGCGCGCATCGTTGATGGAATCGAGGCTGCAGCAGCCGGTTTCTTTTTTCGATCCGCCGGAAGACGCATAGTCCCACGTCTTCATCGTGATGCCGATGACTTCGTAACCTTCATTATGCAACATGAGCGCCGTTACCGAACTGTCGATACCGCCGCTCATCGCAACCAGCACTTTTCCTTTTTTGCTCACGGCTTAATTACCTCCTGTTCCGTCATTGGGGTCTTGTCCCTGTGTGGCGGGATCATCGTCATCCTGCACCTGCTTATCGAAATCGGCTTTCTTGATCACCGTTTCTTCGCTGGTGAGCTTGCCGTTCACCCACGTTTCTTTTCCTTTCAGTTTTCCGGTTTCATCATAATACAGCCACGTCCCGTTCTTCACGGCATGCTGGTAAAAGCCGGTTATGTTCGTAGATCCGTCCGGGTAATACCAGGTGGCTTTCCCTTCATAGTTTCCGGCGACATACGTTCCCTGTCCTTTAATTTTCCCGTCGGCGTAATACTGTATCCACGCTCCTTCTTCCAGCCCGTTCTTGAATGTCTTCACTTCTGCCGGCTGTTTGGTTCCGGGGTGATAGGTGATCGATTTTCCGTTTTTCAGTCCGTCCTTGTACCATTCTTCCGAAAGGAGCTCGCCGAGATCATCATAAAATGACCAGAGGCTGTCTTTCTTCTGGTTGAGGTATTTCCCCTGCGCCTGCATTTTCCCGTTCTGGTAATACATCTTCGCATACTGGACGTTGCCGCCGCTGAAGAAGTTCATTTCGGTCATCAGGTAACCCTGCGTATCGAAATACTGGAAAATACCGTAAGGTTTGTCGTTTTTGAATTGCCCGACATAAACACACGTTCCCTGGTCGTCCGTTTTTTTCCATGCGCCCTGTTTTCCGAGCGAATCCGTTTTATTCGGATAAAGACCCGTAGGAACCTGGGCTGCGGCGAACCCGGAAAGAACTGTCGCAAGCACGAGCGCAGACAGTTTAAGTTGGTTGATTTTCAGGCGTTTCATCAGGATGCAAAGTTACATAAAGTTAAGGCTTTCAGGGACTGAATGGCAAAAAACGCGCCATCTGAAGATATAAAGCATTGGTGGTTAAAAAGTAACGCAGATGATGAGGATTTATTACCGCCTGCTTTTTACGGATTTCCTATTTTTAATAGTACACCCCGAAAGCAAAGGAAATAGAATATCGAAAAAAGCCAATATTGACAAGGCTTTCAGGGCGTTTTCCTCCAAACGGTAGGTAAGCGTTTTCCTTTGGTTTATGCTAAAACCGTTACCCGCAACCGTTACCATGTTTAACTCGTAAAAACCACTAACATGGGAGTTATTTTGCGTGAGAAGAAGTTGAAGGGCGGCGGGGTATCCTATTACCTCGACATCAACCACGAAGGCCGCCGCTGGTATGAGTTCCTCGAAATTCGGGTGAAAGGCAATCGCCGTGACCCGGAGAACGTGGAAAAGAAGAAGCTGGCCGATAAAGCACGTTCGGCCCGCGAATACCAACTAACCGTCGAGAAAAGCCACCTGCCAAATGAGCAGGAAAAGGAACGCGACATGGTGGCGTTCATCAAGGAAAAGTCTGCTGGAATGCGTTCGCAGGAAGCACCGGGACAATTATGCAAAAAGCTAATAGCATTCACCGGTTGGGAAGAAGTGCCGATGAGCAAGATCGACAAGTCGTTCCTGCTTCGGTTTCAGGAATACCTGAAATCAATTGGCTTGGGACAAGGAACCGTTTATACGCTTGTTCATCGGTTCAGCACGTACATCT
>DASTSF010000008.1:0-5994 GCA_035760825.1 Bacteroidia bacterium | reverse complement strand
ACGCCGCGATGTTGATCATCAGTTCGGGATTTTCTTTCTTCAGCTCTTCCATCGGCCACTGCGTGTACATCTGGTCATCGAACACGTCCCACAGGTCCTCGCAGATGGTCAGCGCGATCTTTTTCCCTTTCACTTCCGCGCAATGGAATTTTTTCCCCGGTTCGAAATACCGGTATTCGTCGAATACGTCGTAGTTCGGCAGCAATCCTTTATGATGAACGCTTTTTATTTTCCCGTTCTCGAGAACGTACGCCGCATTGAAAAGATCCTTGCCTTCCGTCACCGGGTTCACTGCAGGCGCACCCACGATCGCAGCAATGCCCGTGCATTCTTTCGCGATCAGCTCCACCGATTCTTCGCAGCGCCGGATGAAATCGCGGAACTCGAGAAAATCTTTCGGCGGGTAGCCGCAGACGGAAAGCTCGGAAAAAACGACAAGGTCGGCGCCTTCTTTTTTCGCGCGGTGAATAAAGGAAATGATCTGCGAACGGTTGAACGTGAAATTGCCGATGTGGTAATTCAGCTGCGCCAGCGCGATTTTCATGCCGCAAAGTTAACGCGATTTTCCGCCGCAGGCGTCAGAAGCTGTAGGCGATCCCCTGTTCGAATTTCCACGACAGGTTCGGGATGCCTTCCGGCTGCTTGGTGTCGTACAGCAGGTCGAACGCCGCGGAAAATCCGAAATGCCTGGTGATCTGCGCCAGGCACGTGAAACTTTCCGAAATGCGGTAATCGCTGAAGTTCACGAATGCGGGCTGGTAATAGACCGTGTTGTTGATCTCCGCTTTTCCGTTGAAGTCGACCGAGAACGTCAGGTACGAGCTGAGCCGGTGATCGTCGTAAACAAGCTTTCCCCCGTCGTCGGTCTCGTGCTCGAACATGTACAGCGAACCGAGGTACATGTGCACGATCTTCGTTTTGAATACGCGCATCCGTATCCCGGCTCCCGTCACACCGCGGAAATCCATCTTCATCGGTTTGTTGTACTGCGTCTGTACGAACGCTTCCGCTGTCCAGCGTCCGTTGTCGCTCAGCTTGTAATTATAGCGGACATGCTGGAAGCCGGTGTTCTCATAATCCTGTTTGTTCGCAAAAGTGAAATCGAGGTTGTTCAGGAAAATGATGCGGCTGCGTTTCTTTTTGTACTGCACGTGGATGGTGTTCGAGAAATCGTATAGCGTGTTCACGTTCTGCTGCGCGCCGAAGTCGAGGTTCGCGCTGCCGATCCAACCGTCCGAATCTTTGTAGAAACGCATCGACTCGATGTTCAGCACCTGCGAATGAACAACGGCAGCAGTCAGCAGGAGAAATGCGGCAAAAAGAAAACGTTTCATCGTGCAAATAAAAAAGGCCGGAATGAACCGGCCATTTGAGAGTGAAGCATTTTTCGTTTAGAAAAGAACGCCGACAGTAAGCGCTATCGCATTCGAAGTTGCCTTCTGTGGTGTTGCCGCGTAACTGTTCGATGCCGTACGGAAAAGATATTTCGAATCCGACTTGATGACGTTCGAGAACCCGTTGTACCAGTTGATGCCGAAAACCATCGAGGTCGATCCGGAAAGGTTGTATTCGGCGCCGCCGCCGATGTTTAACGCAAAGCGGAAAAGACTCATGTCGCTCGTATTGTCAAGGTCTTTCTGGTCGGCGGAGCCGAGGCTTGTTGTCGTGACCTTGTCGTTCACGCGGCTTTTCAGCTTGAACGAAGCATTGACGCCGAACTGGCCGTAATAGGTGAGGAAACCGATCTCGTTGGTCTTGAGCTTGAGCGTCAGCGGGATCGTGAGATACGTTGTGTTATAAGTACGGCTGCGCAGCCAGTACGTATCGAAATGCTGCCCGGCTGTATCCGATTTGGTCATGAACTGGCTGTCTTTCGAAAGGAAATAATAATTTGTATCGAGCATGTTCAGCTTTCCGCCGTCATAATCCACCTGCAGCCCCGTGGCGATCACCGCTACTTTATTCAGGCGGAATTCCGTGGAAAGACCATAGCTGCCTTTCGTGGAAACGCCGTTGCTTTCGTATTTTTTCTTGTCATCCGGCTTGTACCAGGTAAGCATGCCGGTTGCTTTCAGGCCGAAGCGGAAATTCTTGAGGTCGTTTTCTCCATCCTGCGCAAAAAGAACTTTGCCGGCAAATGCAGATACCAGTAGAAGTAAAAATGTCTTTTTCATACTTTTAGTGCTGGGTTTTCGTTGTGCAATTATACGATAATTTTGGACTGAATTATGAGAGGTTTTCACACTGTCCTGCGCCGTTCATGGCCTGTTCTGTTTCTTTTTAATCTGGTTTTAATTTCGTGCCATCGCGATCCGCTGGACGTCGACGTGTCATCAATTTCCGTGCCTCCCGTGAAGATCATGCGTTACGACGAGGCCTTTTTTTCCATCGATACGAATAACATTCCCGCTTCGCTGGATAAGCTGCGGAAACAGTTCGGACCTTTTTCCGACGGCTTTGTCAATAATGTCGTCTGCAGCGACGCACACGATTCCATCAGCTGCGACATGGCCATCCGCGATTTCATTCTCAGCTACGACATGCGCTCTGCCTGGAAGGATTCGAAAAACATTCTCGGCGACCAGTCCGCGCTCGAAGCGCAGATCACCGATGCGTACCGCCATTTCCGTTATCACTTTCCGAAACGCGATCTCCCGAAAGCGGTTTACATCGATTTTACAGGATTCAATTATAATATACTGAACATCGAAGGCGTTTACGGGATCGGGCTTGAATTTTATCTCGGGAAAGACAATGTGATCTACGACGGACTTTCCGATCATTTTCCGGGCTACATCAGGCGCAACTGTACGAAGGAATATGCGGTGGCGAATTTTGTCCGCGGGTGGATGATGAATGAGTTTCCCTACGATCCGCCGAAAAACGACCTCATTAATAAAATGGTGTGGGAAGGAAAAATGATGTACCTGATGAAAGCCCTGCTGCGGAATACGCCCGACAGCATCATCACCGGCTACACCGCGAAGCAGCTCAGCTGGTGCGCAGACAACGAAGCGAAAATGTGGGCCACGCTGATCGAAAATAAAAAGGTGTATTCGGATAATGACGAAGACCTCCAGCATTTCACCGAGAATGGTCCGTTCACCCCCGATTTCCCCCGCGATTCGCCCGGCGAAGCGGGAAACTGGCTCGGCCTGCGCATCGTTGAAGCCTACATGGCGCGCAATCCGAATGTTTCCCTGCAGCAGCTCATGGACCAGAAGGACGGATCCTTCATTCTCACCCGCGCGAAGTACAAGCCGAAGTTCTGACAACCGGCCTCCCGCCGTTCGCTGTTCTCCGCTTATCTTTGGCGCATGAAAAAAGCACAGATCACGTTCACGGTAACGCTCGACGAAAACAGCCTCCCTGAATCCATCGAATGGAAAGCCAGTGATTCCGGCGAAGGCGGAAACTGCAAGGCGATCATGCTGGCCATGTGGGATGAAAAGGAGCAGAGTACGATGCGTATTGATCTGTGGACCAAGCAGATGCTGGTCGATGAAATGAAGAAGTTCTTCCACCAGAACCTTGTCACCATGTCGGATACGTTCCTCCGCGCCACCGGCGAGGAAAAGATCGTCGGCGATATGCGCGATTTCTGCGCTTATTTCGCCGAAAAAATGGAGATCTTCAGCCAGTCCTGACCCTCTGAATTTCAGCATTCCGGCCTTTTTTTTCTCGCGAAAAAGTCTTTATTTTGTTTTTGGCTCGGTTTAAACCGCATTAACCATGAAACAAAGGTACCCCCTGTTGCTTGCATTGGCTTTTTCCGCTTCTGCAGGACTCCATGCCCAGATCTTTTACTCCAACGGAGCGACTGTTGCCGTCACGACCGGTGCAGTTGTCTGGTGCAACGGAGGCGCAACGCTTGACAATACGACGAACTTCACCAACAACGGTTCATTCACCACCGCGAATTCCACCACGCCGGCCGTAATGCCCGGAACGTTTACGATCGACAACTCTTCGGCTGCGCAGGGGAACGGAACCTACCAGGTGGAGCAGGACTGGGTGAACAACGCGACGTTCGTTGACGGAACCAGCACGGTACGCCTTTTCGGGAATACGCAGCAGTTCATTACCAGCACCAACAACACCGTTACGACATTCAACAACCTCACGCTGCTTGGAAACGGAACGGGCAACAACCGCAAAAAAACATTGCAGGGCGTGAACGCCATCAGCGATGTCGGCGGCGTCGATTCCATCAATAACCGCGAGCTCGAAACGCTTACCCAGACTTTCTTCGTCACCAATCCCGCAACCACCGCGGTGTACAACGACCAGACTGCGAACGCGGAAGGATTCGTCAGCAGCCAGGCGCCGGGAACTTTTTCACGTGTGACCAGCGGATCCGGAGCTTATCTTTTCCCTACCGGATCCAGCGTTGTGCTTACACGCTACCGCCCGGTTATGCTTACGCCTGTTGCCGGTTCTACGAATGATATTTACACCTGCCGTTTCATCAACCACGATCCTGACAACGACGGTTTCCTGCGTTCCACCAATGACGGTCTCATCTGCAACGCAAACGATACATTCTACCACGCGATCAACCGCCCGGGCGGAACGGATGCGGCGGATGTCACCATCTATTACATTCCTGCCAACGACGGCGCATGGAGCGGCATCTCCCAGTGGAGACTCAGCAATGTGATGTGGAACGACATGGCGGCAACGTCGCAGGCAACAACCGGTATTTTCACAACGCGCACGCGTTCCGCGTGGGGCTTTGTCAACCCGGGTGATCCCTATGTGCTGAACAACCAGCGCCCGGCCGCTCCGAACATCGTATGTCCTTCGATCTGCCAGAATTCGAGCGCGAACCTTTTCGTTGCCACCGGCGGATCGGGATACCAGTGGACGGTTCCCGGCAACGGCACGATCGTTTCCGGCCAGGGAACGGATTCGCTTTATGTTGACTGGACAACCGGAAGCGGACCTGTCACAGTTGTAGCGACCGGCGCAAATTGCAACTCGCTTCCTTCTTCCTGCACACCGACAATTTTACCTTCCCCGTTCGCGAATTTCCTCGACACTTCTTCCGGCCCCTGGGCGGGAACATGGGTGTTCAGCGATCAGTCAACGGTTCCTGCTCCTGATAATATCGTGAGCTGGACCTGGGATTTCGGCGACGGACAATTCTCAACGCAGCAGAATCCTTCGCATGATTTCAACGGATCGGGCACTTACACCGTCACGCTCACCGCTACGAGCGGTGCAGGATGCACGGATACGGTTCAGTCAGTGGTGACGGTGCTCGAAGGAATTCTTATCCCGAACGTATTCTCACCGAACGGTGACGGCGTCAACGATGAGTTTTACATTCCCAACAGCGGACTGAAAGAATACAAGATCGAGATCTACGACCGCTGGGGTGTGAAAGTATTTGAATCCGATGCGCCCGACATTCACTGGGACGGACGTTCTACTTCCGGCCAGCCCTGCACGGACGGAACCTATTACTACATCCTGCATGCCGTTTCAAATGTTGCCGATTACAGCACAACAGGTTTTGTGACCCTGATCGGTTCGAAGAAGCAATAGCACGAAAAATTTTATTGAAAAGCCGCCCCTCCCTCAATGAGGTGGCGGCTTTTTTGTGACCCGTACCCTGAGAGAAATGAAAAAGATACTCCTGCTTTTTTTCTTCGCCCTCGCAGCTCACCTGTTGCATGCCCAGCGTTTTCACCGGCGTGCCGTGTATGTGAACAAATGGTACAGCCGCGAGATCGTGAAGACCGGGGCAAAGGCTTATTGTCTTTACCTCAACGGCATGAATGAAGCCGGCGGTGGCGAGGCGATCGAATTCGGTACGGATGTTCCGCTTTTTGTATGGGAAAAGCAATATTATTTCCTGGTCGATGCGGACTGGAGACTGGCAGCAGCGAAGCACAGTTCCGCCGGGGTGGGCGGATCAGTAGCGGGCGAATTCCGTTTTTACAATGATGCGCGCAGGCAGGCCAGCTGGGGAATGGAATTTTCCTGGGG
>DASTSF010000007.1:0-2088 GCA_035760825.1 Bacteroidia bacterium | reverse complement strand
GATGTTGACGGGCAGGGCAATACGGCACGGTTCTTTGTACCGACAGGTGTCTGTTTCGCTAATGGTTATGTTTACGTGGCTGATGCCGGTAACAATAAAATAAAAAAGATAGACGGCCAGGGAGTTGTGACAACCATTGCCGGATCGGGTACGGCGGGTTTTGCAGATAGCAGCGCCCTGCTCTGCAAGATGAACAACCCGACGGATGTCGTCGTGGATAATAACGGGGTGGTGTATTTCGCGGATTACGGGAATCACTGCATTCGCAAAATCCAAGGTGGGGCTGTTACCACGATAGCCGGCTTGGGAGGAAATTCCGGGGATATCCTTGGCGCTGCGCCTGCGGCCCGTTTTAACCGTCCGCGGTCTTTATGCATGGACGGGGCCGGGAATATTTATATCGCGGACCTGATGAATAATAAAATCAAAGTGCTTTCCGCCACTTCCAATATTGTTTCTCTTGTGGCCGGATCCATCCAGGGCTATGTGGACGGAGCCGGAGCCTCTGCGGAATTTTACCACCCTACCGGGATAGACATCGACATGTGGGGAAACCTTGTTATCGCTGATGCAGGCAATAATTGTGTTCGCAGGTGCACACTTGCAGGCGTAGTGTCTACGCTGGCAGGAACAGGGGCATCGGGGTACGCGGATGGTCCCGTATTGAGCTCTACGTTCAATGATGTTGAAGGGATCAGCGCAGATGCACAGGGTAATGTTTATGTTGGCGACAAAGCGAACAATGTGATCAGAAAACTTACCACGGTAGATGTGGGTGTTTTTGCGCCTGTGAACAGCATGGACCTGTTACTGTTTCCCAATCCTGTTACTGACAAACTGATCATCCGCGACAATGCCGGTGATGATGCCTTATCACTTGTGCAGATTTTTTCGGTCGAAGGCCGCCTGGTAAAACAAATATCCGTTGGTGAATACAAAGGAGATTTTACAATCGATATTTCTGATCTTGCCGCCGGGCTTTATGATGTTGTGGCGACAACTCAAAATGATAACGTGCTTTCTTCCAGGATCACGAAAGAATAAAGTGATTCAGACAGTTAAAAAAGGCCGGGAATACCGGCCTTTTTTATGAAAGAAAAAATTTAAATCCTCAAAACGCCCTGCTGATGCCCACCACCCAGCGGAACTGCACGTAATTCTGCGACACGTACGGAACGCTGTTCAGGAACAGCGGCATGTCGAAACGGATCGTCAGCGGCTTCACGGTCTGCAGGGGCGGGAAACGTTTGATCGTTAGCGCGGTGCCCACGCCCGCATCTGCGCGGAAATCGGACATCGCGAGCTTCTCGCCGGGATCGTTGAAATTGATCGAGCCGATGTCGCCGAAAAGATAGGTGTCGAGATGGAATATGCTGTTCACGCGCGGCATCGCTTTGCCGATAAATCCGAACAGTTCCTGGAACTCGATCTCCGTGCTGAAGCCATAACCCGTCGTGCCTTTGTATGTTTTGCGGACGTCGCCGTACCAGTCTTCCTGCGGCATGTAATAACCTGCATAGCCGCGCAGGCCGACACCGCCGCCTTCCTGGAAATGGTTCACGTCAGTTCCGAAATCGGCCCATTCCGTCGGGAACAGTCCCATCGATCGCGTGTATTTGCTGTCCATCATCTCTTCCGGGTTTTCTCCCGCCGCAAAAAGCATCGATTCTTTCGCCCAGTTCGTTCCTGTTCCGATCTGCGCGAAAAACCGCGTATTGATATTGATCTTCCCGAGATCGTTCTTGTTCACCACGCACAGGTTCATGTACTGGTAGTTGTAATCGCTGCCGATGGAAGAAGAACGCAGGTTCATGCGAATGTCGCCCTTTCCTTTGTGATAGGAATAGGGATGGTCGTAACCGAAATTGACCGTGTTGTTGAACTTGCCCGGCGTCCATTCGTTCCCGAAAACAAGATAGTTGAGGTCGGAAGAATCGGCGCGGTACATCATTTTATAGCTGACCGTGAATTTGTTCTTCTGCTTCCGGTCGGTGAACTCGAAGCCGGCTTCTGCACCGTCGAGCCCGTCCACATGGCGCGCGTTGCAGTAGAACCACGAGTTCTTCACGAACTTATCGGTGAGCGTGC
>DASTSF010000006.1:0-2396 GCA_035760825.1 Bacteroidia bacterium | reverse complement strand
AAAATGGTACGCGGTAACGGCATCTTTTTCGTTCCAGAGCGGAAGTCCGAACGCCCGCCGGAGATCATGCACGATAAAGCTCTGCTGTGATTTTCCGGCCGGAAGAATATTTTCATTCGCGGAAAGAAGGATCACGTTCCTGAAATCGAGCGTGCGCGTTTCCAGCAATCCCATGATCTGCAGCCCGCCGAGCGGTTCTCCGGAGAACGGCAACGTTGCCGAATTCATCTGCTGCTCGAAAAAGGCACGCGTCGTATGGATGCTGTTCTCGTCGCCAAGCCTGTCTGCCAGCGAGCGGACACGGTTGAGCATGACGTGCACGCGGAAGAGGTATTCCCGCTCGGTGTTCATCTTCTCTTCCTGCTCACCTGAAAATGCATTCTGCAGCAGGAAAATGATCGCTTCCGTCCGCGACAGCGCGTCATGCCCGTTCTCCCACGGTTCGAAGAACACCGAGAAGATCTGTTTCTCGTCCTCGAAACCGTTGAGCAGGTCAAGCTGTTCGACGGAAAGAAAAATGAGATTCATCCGCCTTATCATGTTTTCCAGCTCCGCTGTGAAGCGGCTGCCCGGGAAAAGCTCTTTGGTATACGGATGCTTGAGGAGACGGATAACGTCTTCGTGGTAATATTTCCGGTTTCCTTTCCGGCTCGTGATCCCGAAGCGCTGCGCGGTTTCATGCAGGCTGAAAAGCGCGGAAAAGAAAAGTGCCGCACCCGAATTTTTCATCGGGAATCCCATGGTGATGTTCACAGGATCATCGCCGGCAGGCAATGCGCTGAGCACGGGAAAAAGAAGCTGCTCGTCGGCAAGCACGATCGCGGTGGAAGGAGTGAAGCGTTCTCCTTCGGGAATTGTCTGCAGGAACCAGCCGGCCGCGCGGGCCTGCGAAACATTTTTCGCCGCGCCGATGACGGTGATCTTTTTTTCGTCGCTGAGAAAGTGATCGGACACGTGCGTGAACGAAGCGGTTTCGCCGGGAAGCGGACGGAAAAGATGTTCGCGGTGGGCGCGGAGAAATTTTCCCGCTTCCTGCATCGGGTCTTCGAGGTAATAACGGTCGGCGTCCCACAGCACGTCGGCCTGGCGGTTCTGGCGCAGCACGGAAATTATTTTTTCCTCCGCGGCGCTGAGGGCGTTGAAGCCGGCGAAAATAATCTTCTTCCATTTTCCCTGCGGGAAAAGCTGCGCGATGTTGTCGGCGACATGCCTGTACATCATTCCCGGGTACGCTTTTTTTTCGCGAAGCAGCAGGTCGCGGTAAACGCGGTGCCACCGGCCGATGTTCGACCAGAAGCGGACGTATTCTTTCTGGAATTCCGTCAGCTCTTCTGCGCCGAGGCTCCAGTTCTCGATGCTTTTTATTTCCGCGAGGTTGCCGAACAGTTTTTCCGTGTCGGCGAGATACATGTCCGCTTCATTGAAATCGTTCAGCAGGGTGGGCGCCCATTTGGAGAACAGCTCGAACGGTTCCGCTTTTTCCTTTTCGGCTTTTTTGTAAACCGAATAAAAAAGAACCAGCTGCTCGGCCTGGTCGGCGGGTGTAAGTCCCGAAATGTCGTTGATCAGCTCTTCGACCGAGAACACTTCTGGCGACCAGGAAGGCGATTCAAGCAGGGAAGACAGGGCGCGCTCGAGAAAAAGTCCTGCCCGCTTGTTGGGAAGCACTACGCATAGGCGGCCGGTATCGTCGCCGTAAAACTCCGTAATATACCTGCCGAGATTTTCCAGGAAAGAATTTTCCACCGAACGCGTAATTTTGAATCAATATCTGAAAAACAAGGGAATATCGGTCATAATTTCTGCCTGCTGAAATTCACCTTTGCAACCTGAACCGGAAAATTATGAGCGAACCCGCAGCTTTTCCCGCTTACCGTAAATACAAAAACGGTCTTTCGTTTTTCAGGATCAATTCGGTTTCGTCATTCGATGAGATCAGGAAAGTAGGTTCCCGCTTCCTGTTTTCGCATCACGAGGTTGTCATTTTCCCGGACCGGAACCTGCTGAACGACCTGTTAAGCGCATACCATGATTTTGCTCTTGAAATAACGCGGGAAGAGTGGGAAGACGCCCTGGAACGGGTGGAAATAAAGCCGGAATAGCCGCTTCCTTCTTCAAATCGACCGTTCCCTAAACGGTAGATGTGCCCCATTGCGCAGGCTGGTATATTTGATGCGTGATGAAAATGTAATTATTCGGGCGGCGAACACATCCCTATAACCTGAACAAATCAACCCCAATCCAATGAACGGCGTCCGTTAAACCCCACGGGCGCCGTTTCATTTTACGCTTTCCTTAACGGCATTTTTGACACCCACGGCGGCACGCACGAAGCTGACGAAAAGCGGGTGCGGGTTGTCCACCGTGCTTTTGTATTCGGGGTGGAACTGCACGCC
>DASTSF010000005.1:0-2643 GCA_035760825.1 Bacteroidia bacterium | reverse complement strand
GTGCAACGTGGATGAAGCTTCCGTGAAAACCGGGAACGCGCATACCAAGGCGGTGCTCGAAGCCGTGAAGGACGAGCATGCGGAAGTCCTGCTGATCACTGCGGCTATGGAAGCGGAGATCGCCGCGCTGGAGAGCTATGAAGACCGCAAGGCGTTCCTTGCCGAGATCGGGCTCGATGAGCCGGGAGTGAACAAGCTCATTCATGCGGCGTACCGGCTGCTCGACCTGCAAACGTATTTTACGGCAGGTGTGAAGGAAGTCCGCGCCTGGACCATCACACGCGGCATGACAGCGCCGGAAGCCGCGGGCGTCATCCACACGGATTTTGAAAAAGGATTTATCAAAGCGGAAGTGATCAGCTATGCTGATTTTATTTCGCTCGGTTCGGAAGCGGCCTGCCGCGATAACGGGAAGATCAGGATAGAGGGGAAGGAATATATCGTCCAGGACGGAGACGTAATGCATTTCAGGTTCAATGTCTGAGCATGCAGGAAATATTCTACGTTCTTTTTTTTCTCACGGTGTGGTTCATCGTTCCGTTCTTTGCCGGAAGGTGGCTGTTCGGAAAGCTGAAAAAGAAATTCTGCGGGCTCGGAAATGAAAAAGGCGCAGGAAGAATATTCGGCTACGTTGCTTTTCTTTTGTGCGCCCTGCTCTCGTGGTTCGTGGAAGTGCTTGTCCTCACCGGGATAAAAATGATTTTATAACTGTTGGTGAAGCGAATGAGGTCACCATTTAAACTGAGAGAAGATGGCAGAAAAACATAATTACACGGAAGACAGCATCCGGTCGCTCGACTGGAAAGATCACATCCGCATGCGTCCCGGGATGTACATCGGTAAGCTGGGCGACGGCTCTTCCACCGACGATGGAATTTATATTCTCGTGAAAGAAGTGCTCGATAATTCCGTCGATGAGTTCGTGATGGGACATGGAAAACGGATCGAGGTTTCGGTGAAGGACGGGATCGTAACCGTGCGCGATTACGGGCGCGGCATCCCGCTGGGAAAAGTGATCGACTGCGTGTCGAAGATCAATACCGGCGCAAAATATGATTCGGAAGCGTTCAAGAAATCCGTCGGGCTCAATGGCGTGGGAACGAAAGCGGTGAATGCGCTTTCATCCTGGTTCCGCGTGCAGTCCATCCGCGAAGGAAAAACGAAGGTCGCCGAATTCAAACGCGGAAATCTTGAAAAGGACGAACGCGTAAAAGCCTGCGACGAGGCGGAAGGAACCATCATCTCGTTCAAGCCGGACGACAAAGTTTTCCTCAACTACCACTTCATCAACGAATATGTCGAGAAGATGCTGTGGAATTACGCCTACCTGAACACCGGCCTCACGCTCTGGTACAACGGGAACATGATCAAGTCGGACAACGGCCTGCTCGATCTGCTCCAGAAAAACCTCAGCGGCCCGATCATTTACCCGATCATCCACCTGCGCGGGAACGACATCGAAGTGGCGATGACGCACAGCGATCAGCAATACGTTGAAGAATATTTTTCGTTCGTCAACGGGCAGCACACGACGCAGGGCGGAACGCACCAGGGCGCTTTCCGCGAAGCGGTGGTGAGGGTGATCCGCGACTTCCTGAAAAAAGAATACGAGGCGAACGATATCCGCACGTCGATCGTTGCGGCGATCAGCGTGAAAGTGCAGGAGCCTGTTTTTGAATCACAGACGAAAACGAAGCTGGGCTCGCAGGATGTAGGACCGAAAGGCCCTTCGATGCGCTCGTTCGTTTACGATTTCCTGAAGGTCGAGCTGGATAATTACCTGCACAAATTTCCCGAGACCGCCGATGCGCTTCACCGGAAGATCCTCCAGTCGGAACGCGAACGCAAGGAGCTGTCCGGCATTCAGAAGCTCGCGCGCGAGCGTGCGAAAAAAGCCAACCTGCATAATAAAAAGCTGCGCGACTGTCGCGTTCATCTCACGGACCTGAAAGACGAACGCCGTCTCGCCTCGACATTGTTCATCACGGAAGGCGATTCCGCCAGCGGGTCGATCACCAAAGCGCGTGATGTGAACACGCAGGCTGTCTTCAGTCTCAAGGGAAAACCGCTGAACGCTTACGGCCTGACGAAAAAAGTCGTGTACGAGAACGAAGAGTTCAACCTTATCCAGGCGGCGCTCGACATCGAGGACGGCCTCGAGAACCTTCGCTACAACAACATCGTCATTTCCACCGACGCTGACGTCGACGGCATGCATATCCGCCTGCTGCTGATGACGTTCTTCCTGCAGTTTTTCCCGGACATCGTGAAGAATGGTCACGTGTATATTCTCCAGACGCCGCTGTTCCGTGTGCGCAATAAAAAAGAAACGATCTACTGCTATTCGGAAGATGAACGAAAAAAAGCCGTGGCGAAGCTCGGTCCGAAACCGGAGATTACGCGCTTCAAAGGGCTGGGAGAGATTTCTCCCGATGAGTTCAAGCATTTTATCGGGAAAGACATCCGTCTCGAACCGGTGATCATAGGCGGCGGTGCAAAAATTCCCGACCTGCTTTCTTATTACATGGGAAAGAACACGCAGGAGCGGCAGGATTTCATCATCGATCACCTCCGCGTGGAAAAGGACGTGGTAGAAACAGTTTAATTCCCGCGGTCGGTTTGCACGATCACGGACTAATTCAA
>DASTSF010000004.1:0-13629 GCA_035760825.1 Bacteroidia bacterium | reverse complement strand
CGCTCCTTTTTTGAGCGCAGGCTCAGGTAAGGACCGTCATCGTATTTCTTGCACGACGCAAACACAAACGCGAACACAACAGCTACAGGAATGATCTTTTTCATTTCGGGTTGATTTGGCGCAAAGGTACTTTGCATTTTCCACGTTCAAAAGACCTCCGCGAACAGGAATCGCCCATCATTCCTCATACAACTTATTCCCGGCCAGGAACCGGTATAGTTGCGTCGCATTGTCACTGCTGTGCTTCCAGTCGCCGACTGAATTGAAATTTACTTCATACGCGATCGCGCCGCGGCGGATGTTTACCTGCAGGTACTCGCCTGCATAAATTGAATACCGGGTATTAATACCCCAACACTGTCCCCAGCCATTTCTCCGCTTCCTCCACGGAAAATCCTTTCCGTTTCGCGTAATCTTCCACCTGCTCTTTCGTGATCTTTCCCACACCGAAGTAATGCGCTTTCGGATGCGAAAAATACAGGCCGCTTACGGCTGCTGTGGGATACATGGCAAGATTTTCCGTCAGCTGAAGTCCTATTTTCTTTTCTGCATCGAGCAGGCGGAACAGCGCGATTTTCTCCGTGTGATCGGGCTGCGCAGGATAACCGGGCGCCGGGCGAATGCCGCGGTACTGCTCTTTGATAAGATCTTCATTGGTAAAATGCTCGTCTTTCGCGTACCCCCAGAATTCTTTGCGCACGCGTTCGTGCATGCGTTCCGCAAACGCTTCGGCGAGACGATCGGCGAGCGACTTCAGCATGATCGCACTGTAATCGTCGTGGTCTTTTTCGAATTGTTTCACTTTCTCATCCACACCGTAACCGGCGCACACGGCGAATCCGCCGAGGTAATCCTCCGCTCCGGCGGGCGCAAGGAAATCGGAAAGCGCCACATTCGCCTGGCCTCCCGGTTTTTTTGTCTGCTGGCGGATGGCCTCGAACTTTGCGATGACATCCGCACGCTTTTCGTTCGCAAAGATTTCCATCTCGTCGTCGTTCACCGTATTCGCCGGCCAGAACCCGATCACGGCTTTTGCAGTGATCCATTTTTCCCGCACGATAAGCTTCAGCATTTTCTGCGCATCATCGAACAGTTTTTTCGCTTCCGTTCCGCGTTCCGGATCGTTGAATATTTTCGGGTAGCTTCCTTTCATCTCCCAGCTGTGGAAGAACGGCGTCCAGTCGATATACGGAACCAGCTCTTCGAGCGGGTAATCTTCGAATGCCTTTGTCCCGGTAAAAGACGGCTTCACGAAATGCAGCGCATCCCAGTCGGTGGAAAATTTATTGGCGCGCGCTTCAGCCAGTGAAATGAATTTATTCGCCCCGTGCGCCCGGCTGTTCTGCTCGCGCAGGCGTTCATAATCTTTTTCGACTTCCTTCATGAAATTGCCGCGCAGCTCATCCGAGATAAGGCTGCTCACCACGGGCACGCTGCGCGAGGCGTCGTTCACATGCACGACAGGTCGCGAATAATTCGGTGCGATCTTCACCGCGGTATGCACTTTCGATGTTGTCGCACCGCCGATGAGCAGCGGCGTGGTAAACCCGCGGCGCTCCATCTCTTTCGCGACATGCACCATCTCGTCGAGCGATGGCGTGATCAGTCCGCTGAGACCGATCACGTCCGCTTTTTCCTTCTGCGCGGCTTCGAGGATCCGGTCCGCGGAAACCATCACGCCGAGATCGACGATCTCGTAATTGTTGCAGGCCAGCACCACGCCGACGATGTTCTTGCCGATATCATGCACGTCGCCCTTCACCGTGGCGAGCACGACCTTGCCGGCCGATTTGCCGCTTCCGGCGACTTTCTCCGCTTCAAGGTATGGTGTGAGATACGCGACCGCCTTTTTCATCACGCGTGCACTTTTCACCACCTGCGGCAGGAACATTTTCCCTGCACCGAAAAGATCGCCGACGACGTTCATGCCGTCCATCAGCGGACCTTCGATCACCTGCAGCGCTTTCGCGAACTGCTTCCGCGCTTCTTCCACATCCTGCTCGATATGATCGACGATGCCTTTCACAAGCGCATGCGTCAACCGCTCACCGACGGTTCCCTTTCTCCATTCTTCGTCTTTTTCCTGTTTCTTCGTCCCGCCGTCACCTTTTATTTTTTCTGCGTACGCAATGAGTCTCTCGGTAGCGTCGTCGTTGCGGTCGAGCAGCACGTCCTCCACGAGCCCGAGCAATTCTTTCGGAATTTCATCATACACCTGCAGCTGGCCGGGATTCACGATACCCATGTCCATGCCGTGCTTTATGCCGTGAAAAAGAAACGCGGAATGGATCGCTTCGCGCACCTTGTCGTTCCCGCGGAATGAAAATGAAACGTTGCTCACGCCGCCGCTGACTTTCGCGTGCGGGAGATTTTCCTTGATCCATTTCGTAGCCAGGAAAAAATCCATCGCGTTGCGGCGATGCTCTTCCATTCCCGTGGCGACAGGGAAAATATTCGGATCGAAAATGATGTCCTGCGGCGGGAATTTTACTTCGTTCACCAGGATATCATAAGCGCGCTTACAAATGTCGATCCTCCGCTGCAGCGTATCCGCCTGCCCGTTCTCGTCAAACGCCATCACGATGACGGCAGCCCCGTATTTTTTTACCAGCGCAGCCTGGCGTTTGAATTCCGCCTCGCCTTCTTTCATCGAGATGGAATTCACGACCGCTTTTCCCTGCACGCATTTCAGTCCCGATTCGATGACGTGGAATTTCGACGAGTCGAGCATGATGGGCACGCGCGCAATATCCGGTTCCGCAGCAATGAGATTCAGGAAACGGACCATGGCCGCTTCCGAATCGAGCATGCCTTCGTCCATATTGATGTCGATCACCTGCGCGCCGCCTTCCACCTGGTCGCGTGCGATCGCCAGCGCATCGTCGTACTTGCTTTCGGTAATGAGCTTCGCGAATTTGCGCGAGCCCGTGACGTTCGTGCGCTCACCGACGTTCATGAAGTTGCTTTCGGGCCGCAGCGTAACCGGCTCGAGCCCGCTGAGACGCAGGTAAGGCTCACGGTACGGTACGTTGCGCGGACGGTTTCCTTTTGCTATTTCCGCGATGCGGCGGATATGCGCAGGTGTCGTTCCGCAGCATCCCCCGATGATGTTGATGAATCCGCTGCGGATGAAATCGCTCACCTGCTCGCCCATCGATTCCGGCGTCTGGTCGTATTCACCGAACTGGTTGGGCAAACCTGCGTTCGGGTAACAGCTCACGTAGAACGGTGCTTTCTCCGCGATCTCCTCGAGGAACGGGCGCATCTGCGCAGCACCGAGCGCACAGTTCAGCCCGACGCTGAGCAGGTCGACATGCGAAACGGAATTGAGGAACGCTTCGGTGGTCTGACCGGAAAGTGTTCTTCCGCTTGCGTCGGTGATGGTGCCGGAGATCATGACCGGGATTTTCCGTCCGGCGGTTTCCTGCAGGCTCTGCACGGCGAACAAGGCCGCCTTTGCGTTCAGCGTATCGAAAATGGTCTCGATCAGGAAAACATCCACGCCACCGTCGAGAAGACCTTTTGCCTGCTCGCTGTACGCGTCCACGAGATCATCGAAAGTAACGGCGCGGTAACCCGGATCGTTCACGTCGGGAGAAAGCGAAGCGGTACGGTTGGTCGGTCCCATCGCACCGGCAACGAAGCGCGGACGTGACGGATCTTTCGCGGTGAATTCATCCGCGGCGGCACGTGCGATCTTCGCTGCTTCGTGGTTCATTTCGTACGCAAGCGACTGCATGTGGTAATCGGCGAGGGAAATTTTCTGCGCGTTGAACGTGTTCGTCTCAATGATGTCGGCGCCGGCCTCGAGGTATTGCTTATGGATTTCAAGAATGATCTGCGGCTGGGTGAGCACGAGCAGGTCGTTGTTTCCCTTGAGATCATGCGGCCATCCGGCAAAACGCGTCCCGCGGTAATCCGCTTCGGAAAGTTTATACCGCTGTATCATTGTGCCCATTGCACCGTCGAGGATGAGCACTCTTTTTTCCAGTTCTTTTTTTATGTCTCGCATAAATGCCTTTCGCTTCAGTCGGTTTTGCCGTAATAAACGCGTGTGTCGTATTCGAATCTCACTTTCCCGTTTTCCTGGTAACGCAGGAATATTTTCTTCAGCACGTCGAGCATGAGCTTGCTGTCCGCGTGATTTTCCGCAGGAACATACGAGGATGAAAGCAGTCTTCCTTTCAGTCCCGCAAAATCAAAATCCTGGAAATTGTAAACGGAAAAGGAATGCCATTTCCCCGTTCCCCAGAATTCGTCGAATTTCTTTTCATCGATGTTCCGGTGATTCACCTTCGCGTAATCCGTGCCGAACATCTTCAGCAGATCTTCGTACGCCTTCAGGAAATCCGTCGAATCCGTCCGCCGGTCATTCCAGGCAAGAACCACGTAACCGCCGGGACGAAGAATTCGCCTGAATTCCGTCTTCGCTTTTTCCGCATCGAACCAGTGGAAAGCCTGCCCGGCGACTACGACATCGACGGACCGGTCCGCAAGCGTCGTCTGCTCGGCTGTTCCGTCCACGCTGTGGAAACGTTTGTACGCAGCGAGAAATGATTCTCCTGCTTCACGCATTTCCCGGTTTGGCTCCACACCGAAGACCTCGAAATCATTTTCAAGAAAAAGTCGCGCGGAAATTCCCGTTCCCGAGCCGATATCCGCGATCACGGAATCCGTGCGCAGCACGCCTGCCTCCCTCAAATGATTCAGCACCTCCGCAGGATAACCTGGACGGTACTTCACATAATTGGCAACACGGTCGCTGAAACGTTCTGTTGTTTTCATCTGTCCGGCGGTCCTCCCGAAAAACAAAACCCTTCCGAAGAGTCAGAAGGGTGCGCAGTTGAACAAGAGGCTGGACTTCTGACTTATCTTTCCCCGCAATGCGGAGAGCGAGTTGGCACCTTCTTCGAGAACAGAGTGCGGAAGCTGGAGAATGGAGAATGACTCCGCGTTCTCTGCTCCGTTCTCCCTTCTAACAAGGGTTGCCAAGGCTTCATCGGGCGCTATCCCTCTGCCTTTCCGGATAAGTTTGCTTGAAAGAACCGGGGCAAAGATAGGAAAAACGGCCTGAAAATTAAGATGTGAAATAATGGTAAGAGGCGGGCTTCCCGCTTGGCGGGCACAATTCCCGGTGCGATCTTTACGTTGAATCGTAAAGAAATTCCGGCCGGTTATGAATTTTAAACTGTGCCGTTACTTTTAAACACTAACTTAGTTACAAAGGAAGCGGCCATCGTGTCTTAACCCCAAACCGAGGCTGATGATTTATGGAAAGTACCGCGTCCTTTAATCTCTGTACTGTCAATCTTCGCTTTTCAATGAGAAAAACGCTCACCATCATCTTGTTTCTCCCACTGATGATCGGGGCCCAGAACCTCGTCCCCAATTCCGGATTTGAAGAATATCACCGGGTTCCCTGCGACTGCATGCAGGGCGATCTTTCCGAATATATCAAGAACTGGCAAAGTCCCGCTGCAGGTACGCCCGACATCATCACGGACGAAGCCGACAACGACTGCTACGCCAGCTGCTATTCGAAAAACAACCAGAGCTACGGAACGCAGGCGCCGCACGGCGGGCACGGCATGGGCATGATCATGACCACCGCCCTCAGCGGTTCCTACCGCGAATACCTCGGCGTGCAGCTGAAAGCGCCGCTCATTCCCGGGAAAAAATACTATGCCGAAATGTATGTTTCCCTCGGTGATAAATCGGGCCTGGCCACCAACAATCTCGGCATGTGCTTTTTCGACGGGGATTTCAAAAAATCGACGTCGAACATCATCACAGCCACACCGCAGGTGAATTCCAAAGACGTCGTCGATAATTACGTGGGCTGGGTGAAGATCAGCGGAACGTTCGTAGCCGACGCACCTTACCGCGTGCTGGTGATCGGGAACTTCCTGCCGATGGATGAAACGGATACGAAAAAGCGTTCCAACACAGGCAGCGGAGCTTACAGCTACATGCGGAAAGACATCGCCGCCTACTTCGTCGACGATATTCTCGTTCGCCAGGGCGGCAGCCTCGAAGTGCACGGCGATACGCTCGTCAACCAGGGCGCGATGGATTTGCTCACGGCAACAGGCAGCACCAGGTACGCATGGGCGGACACAACGCATCCCGCAACCATTCTTTCGAATACGGACCAGCTCAACATGCCGATGAACAGCCGGCGTACGTTCTACGTTTACGGCGATGACGATACAGCGATGATCACGGTGAATGTGCGCATTCCCAAGCCCGATATAGTGGACAGCCTCGACGACCGCAAGGTGAAAAAGGGAAGGACGATCACGGTCACCAATGACAAAGTGACGATCACCGTTTACGACAAGGACGAGCTCGACGGCGACAGCATTTCACTGTGGTATGGCGATTCCTGTCTCGTGCAGCATTATGCGCTGACGAAAAAGAAAAAGGAATTCGTCATTCACGTCGACAAGAACCATCCCAGGCAGCTGATCCTGTTCGCCGAGAATGAAGGCCGCAAGCCGCCGAATACCGCCGCATTTATTATCACGGACGGTAAGCACAGCGACAACCTCGTGCTCAGCTCGGACATGAAATCATGCGACTCCGTGATGCTGGTCTACAAAGAACCGCCGAAATAAATGTGACTTTTCGCCACATCCGCGGTTATAGATAGCAACGATTCTCCCATGAAAAAAGCCCTGTTCTCCGTTGCATTTATTTCTTCCGCCCTGTGCGGACAGAATTTCGTTCCCAACCCGGGTTTCGAAACCTACAAGGAACTTCCCTGCGAGCCCATGCAGTTCAACATGAGTGATTATGTTCCCGACTGGCAAAGCGCAGCCGGCGGAACACCCGACGTCAAGTATGATTATCCCGGAATAAATAAAGATTGCTACGCCAATTGCTTTTCCACCAACCCGGAAAGCTACGGAAGTGAAAAACCGCACAGCGGTCACGGCATGGGCATGATCATGACCGATGCGCTGGGCGGCTCCTACAGGGAATACCTCGCCGCCACGCTCACGCAGCCATTGGTTAAAGGCGTCACCTATTACGTGGAAATGTATGTTTCCCTCGGCGACAACTGCACGCAGCAGACAAATAACGTCGGCATCGCTTTTTTTACCGGTACATTTTCCCGTGCATCGGGGAATATCATCATCACAACGCCGGCGGTCAATGAGTCGAAGGTCCTGTCGAAAGCCGAGGGCTGGACGAAGATCAGCGGGACATTCACCGCAGACGATAACTACACGTATTTCGCGATAGGGAATTTCCTCACGCGACCGCAAACTAAGATCGAGAAAAGAACTGCAAAGGATTCCACGCATAATTATCACACGGACATTACCGCTTATTACATTGACGATATCGTTGTCCGCCCGAATGAATGCTCGCTTTCCATTGGCGGCGACACGCTCGTGCTGGTCGGAACCAATGCAAGACTGATCGCTTCCGGCGGAACAGATTACACCTGGATCGAAAACGGGAAACCGAGAGATACGCTTTCGCACACCAGCGTGCTCGACGTTAAGATGGACAAAGCGCGGGTATTCGTCGTTTCCGATGAAAGCTGCCGGCGTACGGTTACTGTCGGTGTGCTGAAACCGGGAGATTTCGCCAAAAAAGATCTCAACGGGAGAAAAGTAAAAAAAGGAAGAGAGGTGAACGTGCAGAACGATGTCATCTCCGTGATCATTTACGATAAGGACGAAGTGGACGGCGACAGCATTTCACTCTGGTACGGCGATTCCTGTCTCGTGCAGCATTACGCGTTGACAAAAAAGAAAAAAGAGTTCAAGGTTAAAATCGACAAGGACCACCCGAAGCAGCTCATTCTTTACGCGGAAAATGAAGGCAGCAAACCGCCGAACACCGCCGCGTTCATCATCAAGGATGGCAGGAAAAGCTCCAACCTCATCCTCAGCTCCGATCTGAAATCCTGCGATGCGGTGATGCTCGTGCACAAGGATGCGCCGAAGTAAGCGGGAGCGGGCCTTCGTTTCCCGGTTCATTCTTTTCCCGCATTGTTTTAACTTGCAGCAAGTAACTTCGTGACGGTCATTCCCGTCTTACGTCGGCTGCATGAAACTCCGCTTCACTTTACTCCTGCTGATCCTGACTTTCCTCGCAAAAGCGCAGGGCTCATTTACGATCAGCGGTTACGTTTCCGATTCCGCGAGCGGTGAAATGCTCATCGGCGCTTCCGTTTACGTGGAAGGAACCACGAAAGGAACCGCAGCCAATGTGTACGGATTCTATTCGCTCACGCTTGCCGCCGGCGATTACACGATCATCTGCAATTACATCGGTTACCACGCGCAGAAGATCAGTGTTTCGCTTAACGCCGATCAGAAAACGGATTTCAAGCTTTCAAACTCAACCGCATCGGTACGCAAGGAAGTCGTCGTTACCGCCGACCGCAACCGCGATGAAGTGCGATCGACGCAGACCAGCATGATCACCATTCCCGTCGACAAGGTGCGCACCATTCCCACCATCGGCGGGGAAACCGACATCATCAAAGTCGTGCAGCTCATGCCCGGCGTGAAACGCGGCGGAGAAGGACAGAACACGATGTTCGTGCGCGGCGGCTCCGGTGACGATAATCTCATCCTGCTCGACGAAGCGACGGTATACAACGTGTCGCATCTCTTCGGATTTTTTTCCGTGTTCAACAACGACGCGCTGAAAGACGTGACGCTCATCAAAGGCGGATTTCCCGCGCAGTACGGCGGGCGCCTTTCTTCGGTGATGGACGTGCGCATGAAGGACGGCGACATGGAAAAGTTTCACGCGGCCGGCGGGATCGGGCTGCTCTCTTCGCACCTCACGATAGAAGGTCCGCTGAAAAAAGACACGTCGTCTTTTCTCATTTCCGCTCGGAGATCATACATCGACAAAGTGTTCAAGCTGGCGTACCACGGGCAGAACGTGCTTCCTTATTTTTTCTACGATGCGAATGTGAAATGGAATTACATTCTTTCTTCCCGCGACCGGATCTTCGTCAGCGGCTACTTCGGCGATGATGTGCTGAGCGCGAAGGAAGAGAATGACAGCTCCTTCTTCGACGGCGGTTTCAAGCTCGGAAATTTCACCACCACCGCACGATGGAACCACACCTACAATTCAAAGCTGTTCTCGAACATTTCGTTTATTCACACGCGTTTCCGCTATGATGTGGAAGCGAGCATTCCCGGCAATTCTTTTCTCACGCGTTCACGCATCCAGGATTTCGAAGGCGTCGCCGACTACAGCTATTTCCGCAAGCCGGGCAACACGGTGCGTTTCGGAATGGCGTATACGACCCATGTGTTCCGCCCGAACGTCGTCAGCACGTCAGGAGAGATTTCCGATTACCTGCGCTCGCGCGAAGGCACGCGCATTTTCACGAACGAGATCGCGTTCTACGGAAATTACGAATGCGACCTCGACAGCAATTTCCGCGTCAGCGGCGGGTTGCGCCTCGCCACGCTCGTTTCACCGGGGAAAACGTATTTCAGTCCCGAACCGCGCCTCAGCGGAACGTACATCCTCAGCGACAACCAGTCGTTCAAGCTTTCGTATTCGCGGATGACCCAATTCCTCCACCTGGTTTCCAGCTCTTCCATCGCGCTGCCGACTGATCTCTGGTACCCGGTCACGAAAAACGTGAAGCCGATCTACGCGGATCAGATCGCGGCAGGTTATGACCTCAATGTCCCGAAAATAAAAACGCTCTTTACGTTCGAAGCGTATTACAAATGGATGCAGAACCTGATCGAATACCGCGAGGGCGCTGTCCTGATACTCAACGACAATTACGAGCAGGAACTCGTGAGCGGGAATGGTCACGCCTACGGTTTCGAATTCTTTGCGCAGAAGCAGGAAGGAAAATTCACCGGCTGGGTTGGCTATACGATCTCCTGGTCCATACGGCAGTTCGATGAGCTCAACCACGGCAACCCGTATTTCGCGAAATACGACCGGCGTCATGATATTTCCGTCGTGATGATGTATGAATTCACGAAACGCTTTTCCGTCTCTGCCGTGTGGGTGTTCAGCACGGGACAACGCTTCACGCCTGAAACCGGGAATTTCCTCATGCCCGACGCCACGCTGACGAGCGTGAATGTTCTTCCCATCTACACCGACAAGAACGCCATCGTGCTTCCGCCTGCGCACCGGCTTGACATCAACTTCGTGCTGAAAAGCCGCCTCAACCGCAAATGGATGAAGTGGACGGGCGAATGGCAGTTCGGCGCATACAATGTGTACAACCGGGCGCAGCCGTACAAGATCAAGATCGTGCCCACGGATAATGGCACGTATAAATACGAAGCTGTCGGGCTTTTCGGTTTCATTCCTTCCATCGCTTACAATTTCAGGTTCTGAAAACAATCATGAGGAAATTATTGTTCATACTGCCCGTCCTGTTCACGCTTTCCGGCTGCGTTCCGAAACCGATCGACATCGACGTTCCGCCTGCACCGGAAAAGCTGGTGGTCGCCGCGCAGGTGATCCCGAACCACATCATGGTCATCGGGCTGACACACAGCTTCAGTGCGCTCGATTCGGGCGGCAACCAGGATACGCTGTCGAATTCGTTCATCAACCGTATTCTCGTCAGCCATGCGATCGTCACGCTCGATCATCCGGGCGGAACAGATACGCTTTACCAGCTTACGCCGGGAATTTATGCAAGCGTAAACGTCCTGCTGAGCAGCTACGGCTCGTATACGCTGCATGCGAAAGACCCGGAGACCGGCGAAGAAATAAAAGCGACGACGCAGCTGCTTCCGCAGATCCGGTTCGACACGATCATTCCTTCGATCGTCCTCGCAGGGAATGATTCCACCGTCAACATACATTACGAGCTGACGGATTTTCCCGCGGAAGAAAATTATTATGTCGTTTCCTATTACCGCAAAAGCCAGGACACGAGTGCGTTCGACATCTACAGCTATTTCCAGCAGGGAAGCAACGAGCTGAACACGTTCGATCTTGTTTCCGACGCGGATTTCGACCAGGACGGGAAGCTTTCGCGCGACAAGCAGCTGCCCGGCATCGGCATCAACGATACGATCGCTGTTACGGTGGCGAACATCACGAAAGGGTATTATGAATTCCTGACGGCGTACAAACGTTCAGGCAGTCTTTTCAACCAGCTCTCGGGCGAACCGATCGATTTCCCCACGAACGTGGAAGGCGGTTACGGGTATTTCGCCACGCAGTTTCCCGACGTGCATTTTTATTACATGAGCAATTATCATTGATCTTTTCAGCGCCACAGCCCGCGCAGCTCTTTCAGGAACCCGAAGATCTTTTTGCGGAAGAAAATAAACAGCAGCGCATAAGGGAAAACCATCATGTAGAGGATGGCGCTGTTGATGCCGCCGGCTGTATTCTGGCCGTTGGCGGTGCCGCTGGTGGCAACGGCCCTGCACATGGAGCATTGCGCAACTGCCGCGACAGTGATCAGCAGGAGAAGCAAAGTAAGCAGGGTAACCCGTTTCATAGCAACAGCAAATTTACGGTTTTAATCAGCCGCCGCGACCCTATTCGTATTTTTGCCGCCTATGAAAAAAGAAACGCTCGAATCGCGCATTAAGAAAGCGGACGAATACCTTGTCGGTCTCTGGAAATTCCGCGAACGTGGCAAACGCCCGGTGTGGTGCACCACCTTTCTTTACCAGGGTTATTATTACGATACGCCGGGAAAAAATTCGCCTGAAGCCGCACTCGACGCGCTGATCGAAAAAATGGAGAAGCTGAAGAAAAAACACCCGCCGGAAAAAAAAGCTACGCCGGGAAATTATACCAGGGGCAGATCATCAGGTAAACAACAACGCCCGTAATCGTCACGTACAGCCAGATCGGGAAAGTCCACCTCACCAGCTTACGGTGCTTGACAATATTGTTCTTGAGTCCCTGGTAGAACGAAAGCAGGATGAGCGGCAGAACCACTCCCGCCAGCACGATGTGAGTAATGAGGATGAACAGGTAAAACGGGCGGAACGGGTTGTTCGTCGGGAAGGAGGTCTCCGGCGCCAGCCAGTGATAGGTGATGTAGGAAACGAGGAACAGCGACGAGATGAAAAACGCCGCAATGTTCAGCCGCCTGTGCAGCGTGACGCGCTTGTTTTTTATAGCTAAAAAAGAACTGATCAGAATGAGCGAGCACGTTCCGTTGAGAAACGCATGGAATTTCGGGAGATGGTAAACGAAATGCGGGATCACGGCGGGAACCGGGAGTATCTTTTTATTCAGGATGACGACCGCCACGAACACCACGACGGAAACGGCCATCACCATTCTGAAAATCGCTTTCTCTGACATGTTGCGTCTGTTTTTACTGGAATTATTTTTCCTCCAGCAATGTTTTCACATCCGTGATCAGGCTGTCGACGGCCGTGCTGTCGGTTCCGTTGTAATACCCGCGGATGCGCATTTGCCGGTCGAGCAACACCACCTGGTCGCTGTGGATGAAATCTTCTGAGTCGCCGTTACCGGGCTGAACGGGCAGGTAATAGCTGTACCGCGCAAGATCGTAAAGTCTCTTTTTCGGACCGGTGACGAACGTCCACATCGATGTGTCGGCGCTGAACCGTTCGGCGTATTGCTGCAGCGCAGGAAAAGAATCGCGTTCGGGATCCACCGAATAGGAAACAATATGAAAGCCGTTCCTCTTCCCGATCGCCGCCTGCACGCGCGTAAGCTGGCTCGTCATCTTCGGGCAGATACCGCCGCAGCTGGCGAAGAAAAAATCCGTTACCACGACATTTCCTTTCATCGACGCCGTGAGAAACGGTTTGCCGTTCTGCCCGGTCAGCGTGTCGGGACTGATCGTGTGATACAGCTTTTCTCCACCCGGCCCGGTTGAATCGAGCGGGTAATAGATCATCAGCCGCTGTATCCCGCCCACGTCCGTAATTTCGCCGGCGGCGTCATTGTTTTTCGGTTTGCAGGAAAAAACAAAAAACGCAGCAGCAGCGACGATGGCAATTCGTGTTCTCATTTCCGGTTCTGCTCTATGGTGGAATTTTCGATCGTCTCCGCCGATTCGTCGCGGAAATAAATAAAATTCACGTCCTCTTTCAGCTTCTTCAGCTCCGAAGCGGAACGGATATCGTAATACCCGCGGATCCTTCCCCGGTAATCCACGATGACGGCGTCGCTGTAAGTTTTCCACGGATCGTTTTTGCGGGAAGCGTCTTTCACGAAATAAGCATTGTCGTGCAACGAATCGAATGCCGCACGCGAAACGAAGAGCGTGAAAGCCGTATCGACGCCCAATTTCAGATCGGAAGCAAAATCGGGAGCGGAGGCCGGCGCATTTCCCGCCGAATCGCCGGGATAGAAAAATGCAAAACGCGCGTATTTGTAATCCGACCGGTTGAGCCGGACATCCTGCGCAAGAACAGGAAGGAGTGCGTCTATGGAATCGGGCCGGACAAACAACGCCACATACATGTGATGGTCCAGCGTTGCGCTCTGGAAAGGAATATTGTTGACGGTTTTGCAGGCAAATGCGGGAATGCTGAAATATGCCGTGTCCGTTACATCATTTCCGTTCTTGTCTTTGTGCACGAAGGCATGCCTCGGCCCAAAAAAAGGCGCCCGGTGTGCCTTGGGAACGCCGAGCGCGAAATAAATATAAATAAGGGTCGG
>DASTSF010000003.1:0-2450 GCA_035760825.1 Bacteroidia bacterium | reverse complement strand
ATGATTTCCTGAACACATTTTACCGCGGCGGGTATATTTCGCATGACAAGATCGACGCCGGGAAAAATCACCTGCTTCCGAAAAATCATGTCGGGATCTACACCGGGATGTCGGCTGCGTACACGTGGCGGAACAAAAACGATACAGTGCGCTGGGACTTCACCGTCGCTTTCCGCGACCGGCAGGCGATCCACGGGCTGTTTACCGATGACGCCTACCGGCTTGTATTCGACGGCAACGAACCGTACGCAGGAACAACGCTCGATCTCGGCGGTACGCATTTCACGGCCATTCACTGGCAGCAGCTGCAGCTCGAAGCGAAATATTTTTACCCGGACGGAAGATCGGAGATCGCATTCGGTTTTTCGCTGATGAACGGAACGTCGATGAGCGAAGTTTCCATCGATCGCGGGACACTTTTCACACCGACCACCGGTACCTCGCTCGATCTTGGTCTTACCGGGTCGTATTACGCAAGCGATACCGCCTCGAAAAAATATTTCACCAACAACGGTTTCGGCTCCTGCTTCAATTTCCGTTTCTCGACTTTCCTTGGAAACCCGGATGGAAGATACCGGCACCAGCTTTCGTTTTCCGTGCAGGACCTTGGGTATATGCACTGGAATTCCAGGTCTATCGTTTACACGGTGGACACGACAATGCATTATACGGGCGCCGATGTTTCAGGAGCGATCATCAACCACGAACAGGTGACCGGCTTTCCTTCCGCGGATTCCATTTTCGGATCGAAAAAAGTCGCGCAGGTGATCACGTTCCTCCCGATCGGCATTCGTGCGCGCTACGTGCTGCTTACACCCACCCCTTTCTGGGGCGGTGTCGAAGCGAAATTCTGGAGCAACGGCGATGCGCTTCCGATGGTGACGATCTTCGCCGGGTGGCGCAACGCGAAAAACAATTTCAATGTCGTCAGCGGCGTTTCGGGTGGAGGCTATGGAAAAATTTCCGTCCCGCTTATGCTGGCCTGGAGCCCGTGCCGGAATTTCCGCATCATGGCCGGCTGCGATAATGTCGCCGGGGAGATCGCTCCGAAAAAGACGCATGCACAGGGATTGTTCACCAATCTTTCATTCGCATTTTAAAAATTACGGACATGAGAAATTTTATTGTCCTCCTGTTTTCGTTTTCTTCGGTGATGCTTGGCGCGCAGACTTCCATGCGCTGGGAACAGGCGTATGGCGGAGGCGGGGACGATTACGGCTACAGCGTCAAATCCTGTCCCGGCCAGGGCTACATCGTTGCCGGATCTACGAGCAGCAGCGGCATCAGCGACGGGTGGCTCATCCGCACCGACAGCCTCGGTCTCGTGATGTGGACGAAAACATACGGCGGAAACAACGTCGACGTGCTGCGCAGCGTGAAGATACTTCCCGATTCCGGGTACATCCTCGCCGGTTTTTCCAACTCCGCAGGCAATGGCGGTTACGACGGCTGGGCGCTGCGCACCGATAAGAACGGCGACACGCTCTGGACAAAATACATCGGCACTTCCGACTGGGATTTTTTCTACGACGTGGCACCGACCTGGGACGGGGGATTTGTTTTCGCAGGCGGAACATACGGGCGCGGCAACGGCGATGAGGACATGTATTTCGTGAAGCTCGATGCGAACGGCGACACCGTATGGACGAAAACCTGGGGCGGCGTAAAAGCCGATGAAGCACGTTCCGTCATCCAGACCGGCGATTCCCTCCTCGCCTCCTGCGGATTCACCTATAGCCTCGGAGATTCGCTCGGCGACAGCTGGATTTTGCGCATGACCGGTGTGGGAGATACGGTGTGGACGAGGACCATTAATGTTCCTAATTTTGAAGATAAAGCCTGGGGGCTTTCAGATGTCAACCTCTTCACCAGGTTTATGGTTGTCGGTGAAACTTCGGGAACTGGGGATGCAGATGGATATTTCAGCGGGTTTGACTACAATGGCACCCTATTATATATTGATACGACCGGAGCAATCGGACATGATTGTTTTTCAAGCATAGTAACGAGACCGAATGGAACTTTTGCAGCTCTGGGCTCTTCTGAAAATCTCGGAAGCGGTTCCGGTGATTTCTTTTTCTTTCATGACAGAAATGGATGGTTCGAAACAGAATATGGGACAACCGGTATTGAGCAGGGCTACAGCATTGATATTACGCATGATGATGGATATATTATGTGTGGATATACAGTCGGATTTAATCTTGCCCAGCCAAATATTTTTTTGATCAAAACAGACACATCTGCTGCGACATCTTATGTTCTTTTGGTCAAAAATCCGATAGTATCATCCGGCATGGGTTCGGTCAGTATATACCCTAATCCCGGGAATACTTACACAAGTGTATTTCTGAATACCTCGAAAAATATTTCTGATGACTTAGAACTTAGATTGTATGACGTATCAGGTAAATTAATCAACACATATAGTAAATCAAAATGGGAAATTA
>DASTSF010000002.1:0-6620 GCA_035760825.1 Bacteroidia bacterium | reverse complement strand
GGGAAACCGGCTGACAAACCCGGGGATCCGAAAAACGGGATGGTCATCGACTTTACCGATATCGGCCGCGTCGTGCGAAAAAACATCATCGACGTTTTCGATCATGCGCTCGTGCTCTGCCAGTCCGACCGCGAACATTTTCCTGCAAATGAATTAAGCGGGAAAGTTATCTACCTGCCTTTTCCGCCCACGTGCGAAATGCTGCTCCTGGAATTTCAGCGAAGGCTCGCTGCAGAAGAAAACAACTTCCCCGTTTCCGGTCTTCGTCTCGATGAGACAGCGACCTCGTTCGCAGAATGGCACGCAAACGGCAACCTATGATCGGATCATAAAACAATTCACACAAAAAACTTCATTCCATGTACATCCACCAGTTTTACACCAATTGTCTCGCGCAGGCTGCCTACTATGTGGAGTCTGACCGTGAAGCGCTCATCATCGATCCGCTGCGTGACCCGGAACCCTACATCGAGTTTGCGCGTTCGCGCGGCGCGTCGATCAAGTTCATTCTTGAAACGCATTTCCACGCGGATTTCGTTTCCGGTCATCTCGACCTGGCGGCAGCGACAAAAGCGGCGATCGTTTTCGGTCCGGATGCGACACCTTCCTATCCCGCTTATATCGCGAAAGACCATGAACGCCTGCGGATCGGGAAAACGGAGATCGAGATCCTGCATACGCCGGGTCATACGGTCGAATCGTCCTGTTTCCTGCTGTATGATGAAGCCAAAAATCCGCATGCCGTGTTCACGGGCGATACTTTATTTGCCGGAGATGTCGGCCGGCCGGATCTTCTCAGCGGAAACCTCGACGCGGAAACGCTCGCAGCGAAACTGTACGATTCCATTCAGAAAATAAAAACGCTGCCGGATGATGTGATCGTTTACCCGGGGCATGGCGCAGGTTCTGCCTGCGGAAAAAATATCGGGAAGGAAACGATGACGACGATCGGCGAACAGAAAAAGAAGAATTATGCGCTGCAGGAAATCCCGCGTGAAGTTTTCGTTTCACTCGTCACCAATGACCAGCCCGCTGCGCCCGCCTATTTTTTCAGCGATGCGAAGCTCAATAAATCGGGTTATGAACCGTTCGAAAAAGTGCTGAGTCACGGACTTCATTTCGTGGAGGCGCCGGAATTCGACCGGATGAAACGTGAAGGACTGACGATCCTCGATACACGCGATCCCGAAGAATTCGCGAAAGGATTCGTTCCGGGTTCAGTCAACATCGGTCTTGAAGGTGATTTCGCCGTATGGGTGGGAACGCTGTTCAGCTTCGGGACGAAATTCCTCCTCGTTACGGAAAAGGGAAAGGAAAAAGAATCCGTCACGCGTCTTGCTCGTATCGGTTTCGATCACGTTGAAGGAATCCTGAAAGGCGGAATGGAAAACTGGATTTCAGGCGGCCGTCCCGCCGACCGGATCGCGCAGCTTTCACCTATGGAATTTATGCAGGAAGCGGCAACCGGGAAATATGTTGTGCTCGATGTGCGACGCAAAGGTGAAGCGGAAAAGAAAAGATTGCTGCATGCTTCCAATCTCCCGCTCGCTGAGTTGAAAGACAAAGTGCATCGCCTCGATCCGAAAGAAAATTTTATTCTCTGCTGTGCCGGCGGCTATCGTTCCATGATCGCCGCTTCGCTACTGAAAGCGGAAGGATTCGACAATGTGCAGAACATTGCCGGCGGTGTATCGAAGATCCTTACGGAAATTCCTGAGCTGATCGAAATGGAAGAATAAAACGGGGTACTGTTTCCGTTGATCCTGGCGAACCCTTCAGGATTTCAACCGGTAAAATATGCACAGCGAAAATTGTACGCAGTGATCAGATGAGTCCGGCTCGGCGGAGTTTGTCGATGTCTTGGGGCGCATCGATGGAAATGGTTTCCATATCCGTAAGCGCAGTACGTATGCGGTAGCCGTTTTCCAGCCAGCGAAGCTGCTCCAGGCTTTCCGCTTTTTCCAGCCTGCCGACAGGAAGCTTCGTGATCTTTTCCAGCACCTGCGTGCGGTAGCCGTAAATGCCGATATGCCGGAAAAACAAATGGTGCCCGGTCCATTCCGCTTTCGGAAAATTGCGGACGAACGGGATCGCAGAACGGCTGAAGTACATTCCGTTGCCGGAGTTATCGAGCACGACTTTCATCGTATTCGGGTTATCGAGATCCGAAGGATCTTTCAGCTTTTTCACGAGCGTGCCGATCTCCACCGTCGCATCCGTAAAAAGCGACGCGAGCAGGTCGATCTGTTCTGGCTGGATGAAAGGTTCATCGCCCTGTATGTTGATCACCGCATCCCAGCTTCCTTCGATCTTCCGCACAGCCTCCGCACAGCGGTCTGTTCCGCTCGGGTGTTCAGCCGATGTCATGACAAATTCACAGTTGTGTTTTCGTGCAACTTCCGCAATGCGCTCGTCGTCCGTTGCAATGTAAACAGCAGCAAGCCTTGCGGCCTTTTTCGCCTGCTCGTAAACGCGCACGATCATCGGTTTGCCGCCGATGTCAACGAGCGGTTTCCCGGAAAAACGCGTGGAAGCAAAACGTGCCGGTATGATCCCGATGATTTTCATTGCAGCTAAGTTGGCAATAATCCATAAAAAAAGGCATCGCATGATGCCTCTTTCTCCTGTTCGCGGAAATTAATTCTGAATGACAATGCGCTTCACCATCCGTGTGCCGTCTTCCAGCGTAACGGTAACGAAATAATTTCCTGCATCCAGCGAAAGCTGCAGATCAAGATGGTTTATTGCCGCTGCGCCAAGGTCCATGCTGTATACTTTCTGTCCTGCGAGACTGTAAACGTCAAGCGTTCCTTTTTGCCCGTTCTGCGGAATATCCAGCGTCATCGTTCCGTTATTCGGGTTGGGGAAAATGCTGAGATCATTCGTACCGCTGCTGAGATCGGCAAAGCCGACGTCATTGATCGTATACGGGGCGGAAAATGCGGAGCACCCGTTCGCGTCCGTGATCTCCACATAATATTGTCCGTTCTGCGTGGGCGTGTAATTCTGTCCCGTAGCGCCCGGAATAGCCGTTGCACCAAAATACCACTGGTACGTTGAGGCGGGCGTCGAGCTCAGCACGGCGATGTTCTGTGAAATAATGGGAACGGAAGGCGGCGGGTACAATCCGACCACAACCGTATCCGAGCTTGAGCATCCGTTCGCATCGGTTCCGTAAACGATGTACGTCGTCGATTGCGTGGGACCGGCAACAGGACATGCAAGCGTCGTGTCGCTCAAGCCGAAAGAAGGAGTCCACGAATAAGAAGTTCCGCCGGTCGCGCAAAGGTTGATGGTGGAGCTGGCGCAAAGGTTCGTGTCGTTGCCCGCGCTGATGTTCGGCAGCGGATTTACAGTGACCGTGGCCGTGCTCTGGCTGGAGCAGGTGTTGCCGTTGGTGATCGTAACGGAATAGGTTCCTGAAGAATTCACGGTGGTGCTTGCTGTCGTGTCGCCATTGCTCCAGAGATACGAGACGTTTCCGCCGGTTGTGTCATTGGCAGTCAAGGTGACGGAGCCGCCGATACAAAAAGATGTCGGACCGCTGGAAGTGATCTGCGGACCCGGCAGCGGAATGACAGTCACGCGCACAGTATCGAGATCGGTGCAGCCGAGCGTATTCGTAAGCGCGACAACATAATCGGTTGTAACGGAAGGCGTGGCGACCGGGTTCGTGATGTTGGACTGGCTCAGGCTTCCGGCCGGCGACCATGCGATATTGGAAATTCCCATGTATGAGCTGGTGACGTTGAGCTGAACACTTGCGCCCAGGCAGATCGCCGTATCAAGCCCTGCATCTGCACGAAGCTGGCAGTATTTCACCACCGCATAATCTTCATTCGTTCCGGCGCCTTTCGACATGCCGCCTACGTAAACTTCGCTTGTAGGTCCGAGCGCCATCGAATACGCCTGGTCGGAATTATTTCCCGGTCCATTGTATTTGACGATCCAGGACGTATCACCGTTCGCTTCGTATTTGACCGTGAGGTAATTATTATTCGTTCCCGGCGCGTAGGAATAACCCGTAACGTAAATGCGGTTCGAGCTGTCGGCAGAAACGGCCGTTCCTTCATCGTACTGGACAGCGCCTCCGTCAAAGCGGCGCACCCAGATCACGTTTCCGTTCGTTCCATTGTACAGGACAGTTGCCATGTCTTCCGCAGTGGAAGTGGTACCGATGGAATGCCCGGTCACAGCTACGTTTCCTGCGGGCGTAAGCGTGATCGCATTTGCGGCGTCGTAATCATTTCCCGTTCCGTCATAAATGGAGGCCCACTGCTGTGTTCCGGCGGAATTGTACATGACCGTGGCGTAGCTGTAATTCGTTGTTCCCACCAGGTCGCGTGCATAGCCGGTCACATAAACATTTCCCGCACCATCGACAATGATATCCGAGCCGGCATCGTAAACGCTTCCGGGTCCGTTGTACCGCTTCGCCCACTGCTGCGTGCCGGAATTGTTATACTTGATGGTGGCCATGTCGTTATCGTTCGCGGAACCGCCGTAGCTGGAACCCGTAACGTAAACATTTCCCGAACCGTCGAGCGTGATGGCGTAAGCACATTCAGTATTGTTGTTGTTGTTGTTGTACACCGTCGCCCACTGCTGCACGCCGGCCGGGTTGTATTTTATAGTAACATAATTGTTCCCGCCCGTAGTGCTGGTTGTTCCGCCGGTGACGTATACATTTCCCGAGCCATCCACCGCGATATCATAGCCTTCATCAAAACCGGCAGCCGTACCGTCGAACCGCGTAGCCCATTGCTGGCTTCCTGCTGAATTGTATTTGATGGTAACGATATCGTAATTGCTCGCCGCACCCGCGCTGTAACCCGTAACGTACACGTTGCCCGCATTGTCAATAACGATCGCCCTTGCCTCATCATACCCGTTGCCCGGACCGTTGTACGGCGTTGCCCAGACAAAATTTCCATTTGCATCGAACCTGGTGGTGACGATGTCGAAATCCGTACCGTTCCAGCTGGTTCCAACCACATAGCTGTTGCCCGAAGCATCCACCACCATCGATTTTGCCCGGTCGATATTGTTTCCGGCCGTAGTGTAACGGGCTACCCACTGCACGTTGACCTGGGAAAATACCAATGAAGACGCGAACACACCCGCGAGTATGGAAAGGATTTTTCTGGAATGCATGCTGATGTTTGCCTTTGGGTTTTACCAAAGATAGAAAGATAAAATTAAAGCGATCCTAAGGCCTCTTCCATTGTCCATGATGAAAGTAATTGCGACATTAGCCAAAGATGAAAAGCACCGCCCTCCCGCTCATTATTGCCTTCCTCGTTCTCGCTGCCGCGGGTGCGATCGTTTCATGGGCGTTCTTTCATCGCGACAGGCAATTGCAGCTCGTTGATATTCCTCCTTCCTACCTCTCGAGCGTCGATACGTCGCGGTTCAGTGTGCAGCCGCTGGTGCTCACGCGCGAGTTCCCCGATGATTCGGTGCTGCTGATCTTTCCGGCGAACACATCGCTGCAGCACATTTTTGTTTACGACCAGAAGAATTACAACCGTCTCCTGTTCGGTGACCATCACGGCATGCCGCTTTTCTTTGCCGATGCGGAAGGACTTAGCGCAATGAAAGGAAAGCCCGTCATCAATCTTTCCGATCACCCCGGTGGGAAATATTTTATCCATGTCACCTCCTGCAATTTCGGCGGGTTCCTGCAGATCGAACTGGAAGATATGGGAAGCGGGGACGATGCCTCCGCGAAATGATCAACAACTGTTTGTTACCAGAAACAGGCCTTTTGTCTTTGCACTTCCGGCAATTGTCGTATCTTAGCCAACAGCAGACACCAATCCCTGCACTTAGCGCAAAAAGATGAAAAGGCTTACCCTGATCTGCCTCCTTTTGCTTTCAACATTCCTCGCAAAAGCCACGCACATCGTGGGCGGATCATTAACCTACGAGCACCTCGGCGGTGCCACTTACCGCATTACACTCAAGATGTACCGCGACTGCCGCGCCGGCAACGCCGCGTTCCCCGGATCTGTCACTGTGCAGGTGCGCGACCAGAACGGCAACGGTTTTTCGCCGACGAAGGATTTCTCCATGAATTTCACGACCTCCACGCCGGTCAATCCTTACATTGATACGTGCGCGGTGAATCCCGGGCTTTGCCTCGAGGAAGCGATCTACACCCGCGTTGTCAACAACCTTCCGCCGCTGGCCGGGGGATATTTTATGTTTATCCGTTATTGCTGCCGTAACAGTACGCTGAACAACATCAATAACCCGCTTTCCACAGGCGACTGCTGGTACACGCACATCCCGGATATGTCGACGCTCATTACGAACAGCTCGCCGGTCTGGGTGAATCCTCCCCCGGTCTTCGTTTGCCAGGCGGAACCGATCAATTTCGATTTTTCCGCAACCGATGCCGACGGCGATTCGCTCGTGTATTCTTTTTATGCGCCTTATGACAGCATCACCCCGACGATCTCCGGTGGCAATGCGACATTCACGCCTGTCAGCTACCAGGCCGGGTACGGTCCGAACAACCCGTGCGGCGGCCCGAACCTTACGATCAATCCGCAGACCGGGTTCATGGCCGGCTCACCGCCGAATGTGGGACAATTTGTTGGCGGCGTCCGATGTGA
>DASTSF010000001.1:0-2321 GCA_035760825.1 Bacteroidia bacterium | reverse complement strand
ACCTTGCAGGTTATAACCTGCAAGGTTGTCCATAAAGGGGGTATGTACCCTCCATAAATTCCCCCGCAGCGAAAAAAAGCGTCACATGCCGGAGCATGTGACGCCGGTTACGCAGGGGTCCGCCCGGTCAGGGGTTGATCTTGTATTTCTGGACTTTGCTTCCGTCGAAATTGAAAAGGTAATTTCCATCGGGCGTCAGGCGCGGATGCGTTTGTCCCTTGAACGTTCCTTTCACTTTCCCGGTGGCGAGATCGAAGCCGGCGAATTCATCCTCGCCGATCCACACGAAATAATTATCGCCGACGGAAAAATCAGAAAGGATGTCGCCGACCTTGGTGGCGTAAATATTTTTCCCGTCGCTCATTCCGAAGGCGGCAATGCCTTTGTCGCAGATGACGTAGATGCGGCCGCCTTTTTTATCCAGCGTGAGCTGTAAAGGACCGCCGATCTTCAGGTCGCCGAGTGGAGTGGTGAAAGAAGGCTGCCCGGTCTTCGGATCGAGGCAGAAAAGATTTTTATCGCTGCAGACGAATGCTTTTCCATCGGCCACCTGCACGTCAGTGATGCGGTCGCTGAATTTATCTTTCAGCACGTCCTTCATTTTATCCGTCTGCCAGAGTACCTGGCCGTTATCGGTTCCGTAAGCGATAAGTCCGTACGGTCCGACGAATTTGTATTCGCTTTTGTAAACATCCGGGTTGCCGTTTGAGCCGGGAATGTAGGTCTGCACGTTGATGCGTCCGCCAAGCTGCGCGATGAGCACTCCGTCTGCCACCACGATGTTCGGCACGACCGGGTCTTTTCCCATTTTCGGCGATTCCCAGAGGATCTTCCCGGTCGCTGCATCGTATTTCTTGATGTCGTTGTCTTTTTTCAGGTCGACCACGTAAACCGCGTTCCCGTCCACAAAAGGCATGGCCGATATGCCGATCTCCTGTTTTGCTTTCAGGCCGACGCTCACGTCGGAATTGTCGAAGTCGGCGCTCCAGAGAATTTTACCGGTGGCGAGATCGAGCACCGTGATGCCTTCGTACATCGCGAACACTTTGTCGCCCACGATGTCGATGCTGACAAGGTCTTCTTCTGTTGTGAGCGTAGTGACGACAATGCCTTCGAATGTGGTGGCCCACTGCGTGGATGCGTCCGATAATTTTTTGCAGGTGACGGTGATCTTGCGTTTGCTGCCCGTTGCGCCGGCCACAAGCCGCTTCTGGTAGGTCATGGTCGCCATGCGGTCCTGCTCTTCGGAAACGGCCATTCCTCCGTACAGTGTTTTGCGATCGCTTTTCAGCGCATATTTTGAAAAATCCACGGAAGCCACGGGTTTACCGGTTTCGGCGTCGTAATATTTTACTTCGTTGCCGTCATCGGTGAAGCAGAGGTTGTAGCCCTCGGCTTTGCCGACGCTGACATTTCCCGTAACCGGGACGGACCAAAGCGCTTTCCCGCTTTTCGCTTCCACCATGTCGAGCTGTGATTTGGTGTTGTTCAGCACCGCGAAACCTTTGACCGATTCGAAATAATTGTCCAGCAGGCCGTGCAGCGCATTGTAATAACTCTGTGCATCTGTTCCCCCGTAATCGCTGCTTCTCCACAGCTCGTTGCCGGTCTGGTCATCGATAAAGACCTGCAGGCCTTTTTCTTTTTTTGAATCGGCGTTGAACAGCACGACGACGCCGGACGCATCATTCCAGCGCACTTTATCGAAGGTCTTGACGCCGAATTTATCCTTGAATTTGATATCCCACTTCGATGCACCGGTGTTGCCGTCCAGCATTTGTGCCGAAGTTTCACTGGCGCCCAGCACCAGCGAACCGTCAGCGGAAAAATCAGTCAGCTTCGAAGGTGAAGAGCTGAAAGAGGATTTCCACGCCTGCGGAAATTCCTGTGCATTCATAGAGGCGGATAACAATAGTACAGTAATCAGGTTCCTGATCTTTTTCATAGTGGTTGTTTGGTTAAGTAAGATGAACATGCAAATCTGCCCCGGATGCAGGTTCCGGGCAATACCACTTTCGGGTGAGTACGCATAAAAAATCCCGGTCGTTTTGCAACCGGGAAAAAGAATGCGATGCGGATGTGCTGCTTATTTCGCGGCGAATGTCATCAGCGGCCGGAAACCGATGTAAGCCCGCGCATCCGTCACGCCGACATATTGTTCGCTTGCTTCAATGTGCACATTATCCACGTAGCTGTACCATGATCCGCCCATGCTTCGTGCTGCACCATGAACCGAAGGGTTCGCCGGGTCCGATGTCCACACCATTTCGGAAACGTTGCCCGCCATACAATACTGTCCTGTCGGGTTCGGGTTGTAGGAA